>NZ_JAUBQW010000140.1:0-15824 GCF_036701485.1 Microcoleus sp. Pol11C3
AGTAGCGTTTAAAGCCTTTGGGGGTTAACTTTTGTAATTGTTCGTAATTCATATTATTAAGCTAATTTTTTATTTTACCAAAGCGATCGCACTTTCGCAAGAGGTCTATTAATTTAGCATCAATCTACAGATCTAAAGTCTTTACCCAGCAAGGAGTTCAGTGACCTGAATCCTTACACTTTTTCCTTCTTCCTCCTTCCCCTTCTTCAGACTATACATTTAACCACTCAATGAGTACCCTGGGCGCCGGCAACAAAATCATTAACAAAAGCCCGATCGCCAGCAACCCCAAAAAATCCCGCCGATTATCCAATTCACTGACATCATTCAACGCAGGTTCGTCGTTTAGTGGCGTCAAAAACAAAATAATCGCCCACAGCAGCAAACCCTGTTCCAAAAAAGAAAGCAGCAGCATACAAAGTCTAGCAACTTGCCCGATCGCCATACTCGCTCGCTGGCCGAACATCGCGTGTACAATGTGCCCGCCGTCGAGTTGTCCCACCGGCATCAAATTAAACGCCGTCACGATCAAACCCAAATAACCCGCCACCGCTACCGGATGCAAATCGATCGCAGTTTCCGCATTCAAAGCACCACCCAAGGTTAACTTGCTCAACAAAGTCATCAACAGCGAAAAACTGGGTTTGAAAGAGTCAAAATTTAACATTCCCGACTTTTCAGACAGCGGTACAATAGTCGAATGATTCAAACCCCAAATCAATAATGGCACTGCCGCAACTAAACCCGCAAGGGGCCCGGCAATACTAACATCAAATAAAGCTCGGCGGTTGGGAATGGGGCTCCGTATTTGAATGAAAGCCCCAAAAGTTCCCAAGAAAAAAGGAATCGGAATAAAATAAGGCAAAGTCGTGCGAATTTTGTAAAATCGGGCCGCTAAATAGTGGCCGGATTCGTGAATTCCCAAAAATGTAATTAGAGCCAGCGAGTAAGGCAAACCCTGGAGCAACATTGACGGGTTGGACTGCAAAGCTTGTTCAGTAACTCCGGCAAGTTGCGCCCCGACAAGCGTAGTCGTAAACACCGTGATCAGCAGCAAAGCTAATGCAAAAAATGGCCGGGTTAGAGAGGGAGTTTTAAGGGCTGTAAGGGGAGTTTCCCCGACTTTGCTGCTGGGATTGGGAACTATAGCAAAAAAAGGTTGACCGTTCAAGCTGTTTTGAAATACTACTAAAAAGCGATCGCCAAAAAGCCTCTCCACATTCTCCCGAATTGTCTGATAAGCAGCCTCCGGGTTCGTCCGCAACTGCCCGCGACAAATTACCGCCTGCGGCCGAAATTCCAAATCTCGCAAAAAGTAAATTGACCAAGGAAAACAATCGCGCAAACTCGCTTCTTCCGCCGCATTGATCGGGCGCACGGGCGGTTTTGGCTTTGCCGGTTCAGTCTCCGAGTCTGCTACCTGCTCTGCAGTTTCGGCGGTAATTTTCTGGCGCCCCAACTGTACCAAAAACCAATACAAAAAAGGGCAAACCAGAAAAGGTATAATTACCAACTCCGGCGGTACAGTTTTGCTGCTACCGTAAACTAAAATCCAACCACCCCAAATCAGCGCGGGCGCCATCATTACCAGCCACAGCAGCCATATCGGAGTCTTGGTGATGCGGCTGGTGCCGTTCTGCAACAAGTAGTACGATATCAGCCCCAATACGAACAACCATAGTAAAAAGAACATAATATTTATCCCATTCCCTTCTGAAATACTTCCTTGAAACAACAGAGTTTAGTCTCCAAACAACCCAGGCCCGTGCTCGACAATATCCTTGCTTTCCCGCCTAACCGGGAAACTCTGGGTGCAACAGCCTATTTCATTGTAGAAAACCAAACTAACATCCTGGTGGATTGTCCCGCTTGGGATGAGATTAACCAAACATTTTTGCGGGAACAGGGCGGCGTGCGACTGCTGTTTCTCAGCCACCGTGGCGCTATCGCCAAGGCGCGGGAGATTCAGGAAGCCACGGGGTGCGAGATCCTGATTCAAGAGCAGGAAGCTTATTTACTGCCGGGTTTGAAGGTGACGGTTTTTGAGCGAGAATTTGCTGTGAGCGATCGAATCAAAGCATTTTGGACTCCTGGCCATTCTCCTGGTTCCTCTTGCCTTTATCATAGTGGCAGCCGTGGAGTGCTGTTTTCGGGTAGGCACTTGCTCCCCAACCGAGAAGCCGCCCCAGTACCGCTGTGGACGGCAAAAACTTTTCACTGGCCCCGGCAAATTAACAGCGTGAAGTCAATTATCGATCGATTTTCGCCGGAAACTTTACAATATATTTGCCCCGGTGCAAATACTGGTTTTTTGCGGGGAAAAGGATCGATCGATCGAGCTTTTGAGCAATTAGCTAATTTGGATTTAGCTGTTTGTTTGCAGTCAAAACGTGAACCATAAATGTAGGCTACAACATCAAAAAATGATCTGACGCGCTAATTATAGCGGTAAGGTGCGCCCTTACGCACCTACATTATTCTTCTGTTTCTTAGAGAGAAAGTTCGTTGGTGAAGTAGCGGTTAAACCGCCGATTCTTACCGTGGAACAAACTGTGGAAAAAACCGAAAAACAAAAAATGCTCGCCGGTGAATTGTATTTAGCTGCTGATGAGCAATTAATTTTAGATCGCCAGCGAGCCCGCCGCCTCGCCAGAACATACAATTCTACCCGCGAAGACGAACCAGACAAACGGTTAGAAATTCTCGCAGAATTGTTCGGTGCAGTTGGGCCAAAAGTTGAAATAGAACCACCTTTCTACTGCGACTACGGCAGCAATATTTATGCTGGAAACGGATTGTACATGAATTTTGGTTGCGTCATCCTCGACTGCAATCGAGTTAACATTGGCGAAAATTTACTGTGCGCGCCCAACGTGCAAATTTACACCGCTTTTCACCCCACAGACCCGGAAATTAGACTTTCTGGCAGAGAACTCGCCGCTGAAATTAATATTGGCAATAATGTTTGGATTGGTGGCGGCAGTATTATTTGTCCAGGAGTCACTATTGGCGACAATAGCACGATCGGCGCAGGCAGTGTTGTTGTCAAAGATATTCCCGCAAACGTTGTGGCGGCGGGGAATCCTTGCCGAATCATCCGGCATCTACCTTGATGTGGTACGATCGACACAATCGTGCGATCGGCTCCTTGGAGCTTAACCAAAAAATTTTAGGTATTAGAACAGCCGGTTTGAGATTTTTAACGTAAAATCCCCCAAAAAAACCGTGGAATAAATCTAAAATCTAAAATCTAAAATCGCTTAATATCAAATCCGTTAGCATCGGAATAGTAAATTCGAGTTGACGGTTGACTGTTGACAGTGAACAGTCAACAGTCAACATCATTCCGGTGTAACCGGAAATGATATAATTTCTCGTTCCCGGTTTCCACACTACCAAGCTTTTCTTATGACGACTGCAACAGTTTATCCCAACGCTCCTGATCTCTGCACCGACGACTACATAGCAATCGGTGTAGCTACCTGCTTCATCAAAGAAGAAGGCGAAGTTTTTGAAGTGCAAGTAATCGAAGCTATTCCCTCAGCAGCTTTAGAAGCAATTGTAAAGGGAATTCCCACATCTTATTTAATGATTTGCGGGACGACTTTGGGAGCAGTGCTCGACGGCGAAACACCCAAAATATTGCCAGAGTTCCCTACATCAGCTCAGTTTAGCGAAGAATTTGGCTTTCGGGCGATCGCCGCTGCCCGCACTTACAAAATCCGCCCCCAAGCTCAACTTCACATTCCCTTGGGAACAGTTCGCAGCGACTTTACTTATTCCTTAGAACGTAAAAGGGTGCTCAACTCCGAGCGCGTCATTCGCACTGAAGACAATGTGAAACAGCACGAACACACTCACAAGGTTCTTTAAACAAATCCCGCAACTGGGGCAATTTAGCAGTGCCTCAGCCAGCGGATGCACTGAAAAAAAAATTGAGTTTTGAGCTGTAAATTAAAGATTTAACAAGTTTTTCCTTCATTGATAATGAACGAAAATTTTTTAATATTTCGTTACTAAGGAATGAGAATTAAATAACTTCCACAAGTTTGTGGGATGGGCGTCCCGCCCGTCCTTTTTTGACAGGCGGGACGCCCATCCCACAATAACAATTAAAATTGTAAGTTATTTAATTCGCGATCCTAAGCAGTACGGCGGACTGTTTTTGATTGCAAAAAAAAATGGTTTAAAGCCTCTCCCTTGTAGGGAGAAATTAAAAGAAGACTATTCCTTACTCCAATCCTCTTCCTTCCAGGTAGAGGTCGCTATCAACTATCAACTGTCAACTGTCAACTGTACCACCGTAGAATAAGGGTTTCAAGGCAATTCGGCCATCGAACTATCAACGGAAAATCTATGCTTTCAGAGTAGGAACTAAAAACAGTCTGGACTATTGACTAAGAAACGCACCAAACATCTCAACCTAAAATGTCTACTGCTCACATCACCTAAATAACATCAATTATTAACAACTGTAAAAAATAATTAAGTAGTTGATTAAAGTTTTTAATTTGTCAAAAATGTGGTATAGCAATCCTAAATGATTATACTCGTTACCAGGAAGAGCCTGGTAACGCATATCCGGAGGAAGAGCCTCCATTGTCGCAGCCGAGGCTCTTCCTCGCTTACATCGGTTCCCAGGAAGAGCCTGGGAACCAGTTAACCACTTATTGAAACTGATGCGAGGATTGGTATATGATATTATTCCTGTTTAAGAAAGTGATATCAAATCGGGTACCATCGGAATTAATATTACCCACCGCCCGGACACGGCAGTGCCTTGTCCCTACAATTAATCTGGGTAGGGAAAGGGAAATATCATGTCCTTTATATCATAAAGAGTACAACCGAAAACGATAGGAGCCGCTCGGCGGGAAAAAATTTAAAAATCCCCGCAATTATTGAATGCTAGTAGTTTAAGACTACTGGCAGGCGGGCGAGTAGATCGTAGGTGAGCTAAGGATTTCAATCTCACAAATTGGTCAAACCATGCGAAGCTTTGCGAGAGTAAAGTGGTGGAAATTAACTCGACTATTGCCAGCGGGATTAAAGGGCGAATACTATCTTCGCTACAAAACTGCGCTGTTAATTTTGGGCGTAACAATTATGGCAGCTAGCATCACTGGTTGTATCAGCTATCAAAGCGTTCGCCGCTTGATTATCACCAAAAGCGAGCGAAATGCTTTGTTAGAAGTTAGGGAGCGCGCCAACAAGATCGATCGCTGGCTCGGCACTAGAAAGGCTGAGATCGAAATCCTCGCCAATACTCCTCCGGTTCGTTCGATGAAGTGGTCAGTGGCAGAGCATTATTTAAAATCAGAAGTAAATCGACTGCAAGAATTCCAGCACTTCGCATTAATTGATCCCGACGGTTCTTATTTCACCACAAAAGTCGGCAGAGCGTTGATTAATGTGAGCGACCGCCAACACTTTAAAAAGGCAATGGCTGGGGAAGTCTATGTTTCCGATCCTACTATTTCTCGCACGCTCAAAAAACAAAGTATTGTTCCCATTTCGGCTCCGGTGTGGTCAAATGCGGCAAATTCTATTGATAAAACAGCACAAAAGCCGATCGGAGTAATGAATGGCGTCATTAGCATCAGCCGAATTGCCGAAGTAGTAGGAAAGCTGGAATATGGCCCCGGAACTTACGCTTTTGTTCTCAATTCTCAAGGAGTACCGATTGTGCATCCCGACGCTCGATTAATCGGAAATATAGACAAGCCTGCTCCGAGTCTTTTAGAGTCCGCAGATACTAATTTGGCGAATGTAGCCCGGGAGATGGTTTATCAAAAAACTGGCATTGCGCTGACTAAAATCAACGACGCCACAGTTTATGTTGCCTATCTTCCTTTAGAACAAGCTGAATGGTCGATCGCCCTCGTAATTCCCCGCGACAATCTCGAAAAAGAACTCCTTCCTTTCAAGATACTAGCAGTAGCCGCCGGCGTACTTGCAGCCGCAGCTATTTTCTCCGCAATTGTGGCGCTCAAGCTGTTTGCCCTAAATTGCATTCGCAGTCGCACAGAAGCCCTTCTCCACCGCTTGACCGGCCGCATTCGCGCTGGCTTGCACCTCGATCGCATCCTCCAAACTACAGTAGACGAACTCGGTATTTTACTGAAGATCGATCGAGCAATTTTCGCATGGTACGACCCCCGACAAGATACTTTAGAATTTGCCTGGGAATATTGCCGGGAAGGTTTGCCGGCGAGTTTGGGAATCTTTGGTGTTCCAGGAGGGCCCTCTGGAGATTTAGCTGCACGGCTTCACCGCTGCGAAACGATACTGCTACATAAAACGGCCGCCCCTGATGCCACAGCGTCTGAGGAACACGCCCATATCGAACTCACAAATAGTCACTACGCAGCAGTACCCGTACTAACTCAGAATCATCGGCTGGGATATCTGTTCGCCTTTGCAAATCGGCGGTTTGCAACTCCCGACGAGGTGGAAGTTTTGGAAGCAATTTCAGACTCGCTGGCAATCGCAATTTCCCAATCCCAACTCCACGGGCAAATTCAAGAAGAACTCAAACTTTTGGAAGAAGTATTAGCCAAACTCAGAATCACCGAAGAGCATTTAGTAGAAAGCGAAAAAATTACAATGGTCGGTCAACTAGCCGCCGAAGTTGCCCAGGAAATTAATAACCCGATTAACTTTATTTACGGCCGCCTGATTCACCTCAACGATTATATCAAAGATTTGCTCCATATAATTCGCCTCTATCGAGAACAATATCCCGAACCTGTGCCACGAATTGCCAAAAAAATAGAGACTTGCGACCTAGATTTTATCAGCCAAGAGTTGCCGCAAATCCTCAATTTTTTGAAAATAGGAGCCGATGGCATTCGACAGATAGTCCTGGCTTTGAGGAAATTTTCACTTCCTGACCAAGCCAACAAAGAACACGCCAACGTTAATGAGAGCATCGACAATATTTTGCTGTTGCTGGCTCACAGACTGGAGCAAAAAATATTAGTAGTCAAGGAGTACCACAACCTGCCGCCAATTTTGTGTTATCCCGGTCAACTGAGCCAGGTATTCGCGAGTCTGATCAGCAATGCTATAGATGCCGTTAAAAGTATTGACAACTCGGCTCAAATTATTACAATCAAAACCGATATTTTTGAGGAATATACAGGCAGATTTATTGTTGTATCGATCGCCCACGACGGCTCCAGGATTCCGCCGGAAATTAAACACCGAATATTTGACCAGTTTTGCCCTACTAAATCCTTTAAAAATTTTACAGGATTAGATCTGTCGGTTTGCTATAAGATTATTGTAGAATTGCACGGCGGCAGCCTTACAATTGAATCTCCGGTTGAATCTCAAATTAAATCCCAAACTGGGGGCGGTGCTGAGTTTATGGTAAAATTGCCGATCGTTTAATTGAAAATTTTAAAGCTTGAGTGATCGTGGTAAATTATGAATACTTTTGCCTCCCTGTTAGTCCGCCTCGGGGGAGGAAAGTTGGTGTAGGATGGATTTCCACCGCCCAGTTTTTATTTCAATGTATCGAAGCGTTAACTGCTAGTTGAGTCATGGACGCAAAACCTCTATATTTAGGAGGCGCGACTTACTAACTACTTTTTGTATTCTGGACTGTAGCTCATAATTGTTCATCATAATCCAGCTAAGCGCGGAGTTTTTCAACCTCGCCAATTGTGAAATAAATGTGATTTAAAAATGAATAAAATATGAAAAAATGTAATGTTATCAAATTTTAGTGTAAACTAAAACAGTCAAGAGGAACACTTTACTTATAACATCTAACACTTAACAAAAATGGATGTAGCCACTACTATATTACTTTCCTTGGGACTCGCAGCAGATGCTTTTGCTGTCGCTGTTTCCAGCGGTTTAGCAATCAAACACATGAAGGTCAATAAAGCTTTAAAAATCGCCTTATTTTTCGGAGGTTTTCAAGCTTTAATGCCCGTAATAGGATGGCTCATCGGTCTTAGTTTTAGTTTTTTGATAACACCGATCGACCATTGGATAGCTTTTGGGCTTTTGAGTTTCATTGGTGGTAGAATGATTTACGAATCGCTGCAAAGCGAAGAATGCGAGAAAAAGTTCAATCCCTTAGATACTGGGACTTTGATAACGCTGTCGGTGGCGACGAGTATCGATGCTCTCGCAGTTGGCCTCGGATTTGCTGTCCTGAAAGATTCTATTGCTCTTGCGGTGACTGCGATCGGATTCGTGACTTTCTTTCTCGTATTTGCTGGCGTGTTTATCGGGCACAAGTGCGGCAACTTATTTGGCAATAAAATAGAGTTACTGGGAGGTGGAATTCTAATTGCGATCGGCAGCAATATCTTATGGTCGCATTTAACAGCAGCGTCGGCAGTCATCACTCATTAGTTAGTCGTTATTTGTTAGTTGTTATTTGTAGGCTTGTTCCTGGTTACCAGGCTCTGCCTGGGAACACATACCCGGAGGCTGTGCCTCCAATAACAAATAACCAAATGCTACAATAATAAGATTGTGTTAAAGGATAAAAAATCCGTGCTGAAACTTTACGGCGGTGCCCGCAGCAGGGCCTCAATTGTCAAGTGGTATCTAGAAGAAATAGAAGTTCCCTACGAATTCGTCATGCTAGATATGCAAGCAGGAGCACACTTGCAGCCAGAGTATCTCGAAATTAACCCGATCGGCAAAGTACCCGCGATCGCCGACGGAGATTTTAAACTTTGGGAATCCGGCGCAATTTTGCTGTATTTAGCTCAAAAATATGGTAAGATGCCAGACACTTTGGAGCAGCAAGCTCAAATCGTGCAGTGGGTCATGTTTGCTAACGCCACCTTGGGGCCGGGAATATTTACAGAAGCAAGTCGCGATCGCGAAACTCCCAAGTTGTTAAAACCCTTAAATGAAATCTTCGAGAAACAGCCGTTTTTAATGGGTGATGAATTTGGCGTAGCCGACGCAGCAGTCGGGTCAATGTTGGCCTACATTCCGATGATGCTAAAACTAGACCTCAGTGCTTATCCGGCCGTTGTAGATTACATCAAGCGGATCTCAGAAAGACCGGCATTCAAAAGTGCGATCGGCGGTAGCTGAAAGCAGAAAGAAGAACCAAACAAAACTTAATAGCGAAAAGCAGGGGCAATTCTGGAATTGCCCCTGCTTTTATTAAAATCAAACTTATCTAAATCCGACAGCCGCCTGCCAAACAAAAGCCAGCAGCAAGAAAAATACCGGAATGACCGGCAAAACATTAACCAAAGGCTCAAAAATCGAATAAGCTTCGGGCAGTTTTGCTAAGAGTAATGCAGCTTCCATGAATCAACCTACCTATCCAACAGAATTTTCATAATTGTCGCATATCTTTACCCAAGGCAATCATGATTGATCGACTCTCGGTGCAAGCCAGTAGGCAAACTCTTCAGTAAATCGATCGGCAAAAATCGCTTCCCGCATCCTCCCAGTAAAGCGAATCAACTCCGTAACATTGTGAATCGCCAGCAAAGTATACCCCAGCACTTCGTTAGCCCGCGCCAAATGGGCCAAATAAGCCCGACTGAATTTTTGGCACGTATAACAAGGACAAGACTCATCCAGCGGAGCAAAATCCTCCCGGAATCGAGCATTTTTCAAATTCCAGCGTTCCCCACCAACAAAAGCCGTCCCATGGCGGGCTAGCCGAGTCGGAATCACGCAGTCAAACATATCTACGCCACTCGCCACCGCCAGCGCCATTTCCCGATAAGTCCCAATCCCCATCAAATAACGCGGTTTATTTGCCGGCAACAGAGGCGCAGTCACCTTCACAATCTCTGCGATCAAATCCCCCGATTCCCCCACACTAACGCCGCCGATGGCGTAGCCTGGTAAATCCAAATCTACCAACTGGTTCGCCGCCCGCGATCGCAAATCGGGGAAAACGCCCCCCTGGACGATTCCGAATAAAGCTTGATCCGGGCGCGAGTGAGCTTGAATGCAGCGTTGCAGCCAGCGGTAAGTGCGATTTGTGGCAGCCTCCACCTCCTCCCGCGTAGCGGGGTAAGGGGGACACTCGTCAAAGGCCATAATCACATCAGCACCCAACTCATTCTGAATTTCGATTGATCGTTCCGGCGTCAAATTAATCATGCGGCCATCGCGGGGAGAGCGAAAAGTCACCCCATTCTCAGAAATAGTCCGCATTTGGCTCAAGCTAAACACCTGAAAGCCGCCCGAATCCGTCAGCATCGGGCCCGGCCAAGCCATAAATTTGTGCAATCCGCCAGCGCCTGCGACAATCGCTTCCCCCGGCTGCAAGTGCAAGTGATAAGTATTTGCCAAAACCATTTGAGAACCCGCCGCCTCAAGATGTGCCGGTGTCAAAGTTTTGACATTAGCTAGCGTCCCCACTGGCATAAATTTAGGCGTTTCCACAACACCGTGGGGAGTGGCAAAAACCCCTGCACGCGCTTGGGTATGGCTGCAATTAGCCTGACATTTAAAAGAAAATTTCGCCTTGTCCTCAGTCATTAGTCCCCGATGCTCGTTAACCCCTACTCGGCCGTCCGTGTTATCTAATCTATTGTTGTTGACATCGCGACAAAAAACTCATGACCTCGCCCAAAAAAGGATACAAGTTTCCGACAATCGTCGTGGAGGGCAAAAAATTTTAGACCTTAGTTCTAACTCCCAGATTCAATGCTGCAAGTAGATCTAAAATCTAAAGTCTAAAATCTAAAATCGGCTGACTGACGATTAAAAGGGGGAATCATCTTCGTCCAATTGCAGATCCCAGTTGCCTGAGAGTACCTGATCCACAACCGCATCCAAAGCCGCAGCATTTAAATTCCGGGC
This sequence comes from Microcoleus sp. Pol11C3, assembly GCF_036701485.1. Classification (NCBI taxonomy): domain Bacteria; kingdom Bacillati; phylum Cyanobacteriota; class Cyanophyceae; order Oscillatoriales; family Microcoleaceae; genus Microcoleus; species Microcoleus sp. Pol11C3. Next base: position 10,810 of record NZ_JAUBQW010000140.1, read on the forward strand.
GAATTGCTCTTGCAAAGGATTGGAGAGGGGAATTAACCGCAACTGCCGTCCATCTTGAATCAAGTCAAAATAAGCACCATCTTCAGGAGACTGTTTAAGTTCCAGGTAATCAAAACTATACACGTTCAAATAAAGCGCATGGTTGGCAATCAGGGTAGAACGATGGGGGTTGGCGAAGACTTCGAGCACATAACCTTCCCCTTCGCTATAAATCTGGCCATCTTGTATGTGAAGGTAGCGGACACGTCCTAAATCAAACAGCAATCTTTTGATATCGCGTTTGTTGACGACAATCCCTGTATCGATGATGCAAGGAGCAACTACCCTGTTATTCAATTGATCGTCACTCATGGAGTAAAAGCCTCTGTTGTAGTATTTTCCCGTCTTGAAAATCAGGGAGTTAGCTAGAATTCTTGGGAAGGGAAACGCGGATCTTGAGTTTAGTCATTTTAGATAGGGAGCTTTGGGATCGCTGCCGACAGAGGTTTTCCGGGGAAAAGAGCGGGCGACAGGAGGAATGCTCGATCCAAAAAACTAGGGTGTTACAGTCCAATTCTGGCACACGTTAATCGATTGACAACTGCATACCAGATGAAAATTTTTCTATCTTATGGTGCATGATAAATGGGTTCGCTCTACGATCGACTTTTTCCGGAATCAAGGCGCTGCCATCGCAGCCGCAGTCGCTTTTTATACTTGTTTGCCGGTACCAGTGTCTTGGACTTTGGAGTTTCGGGGCATTGCCCGCTTGGCACCGGCGATCGGGCTTTTGATTGGGGGGATGCTGGGACTGGGGGATGTTGGGTTGCAGTTGTTGGGAATGCCTGCTCTGACTCGATCGGCCTTGGTGGTAGTCTTGGGCATCGCCGTGACTGGCGGGCTGCACCTAGACGGCGCAATGGACGCGGCGGACGGGCTGGCTGTACCCGACCCGGTACGTCGGCTGGAAGTCATGCGGGACAGCGTTACAGGAGCCTTTGGGGCGATGGCTGCGATCGCGATCGTGCTGCTGAAAACTGCCGCTCTCTCGGACTTGAATAACTATCGGTGGCTGGCTTTGATGGGTGTCGCGGGTTGGGGAAGGTGGGGCCAACTGGTGGCGATCGCCCGCTATCCCTATCTCCGGGCCGAGGGTAAGGGAGCTTTTCACAAGGAATCGATTTATTCTCCTTTTGATTTTATCCCAGGTGTGCTGTTGCTGCTGAGTTTGAGCGTGGTGCAAGTTGTCTTGGAGGGCGATCGGTGGCTGTTGGCGGTGGGGATGGCTTTGGGGGGAAGTGCAATCGGAATTTTTGCCGGAGCGTGGTTTAACCATCGTTTGGGCGGGCACACGGGCGATACTTACGGTGCTGTAGTCGAGTGGACGGAAGCTTTGTTGCTGTGTCTTTTGGCAGCATTGGAAGGGTAAGTGATGCCATGTTGCCATAGTTTTAGTGAAGACTTTAGTCCTCAATTTATCAAATAACGACGGTTTTAGCAGGTGGAAATCCGCACTCAATAGCAATGATTTTGCTCCTGTCTGCCTTCAAATGCCACGCTAGATTAGATACAGCAAACCTCAAACTTTAAAGAAAGCTATGGGATACTTTATTGATGCGATCGTCCTCGGAATGTTAATTTGGGCTGCGTTCGAGATTGTCCAAACAATCCGCAATTGGGAAACGAATCCCGAAGAAACTACCAGCAAAATTCAAGCTGAAATGGTCCAAGAAACATATCGCGGTCAATTTGGTGCCGATGCGCTGGAGGGAGGGAGTCAGGCTGTCGGAAACGCACTCCACGCCGGCCACTGCGCCGCCGAAGCTGCAGCTTGCGAATCTGCTCCAAGTGCGATCGGTCATCTGGTAGAAGGCTTGTTGCACGTGCTACACCATTAATATCGTGTCTGCTAGCGTAATATCAAATCTGTTAGCATCGGAATTATAAAATCGAGTCATATCAAATCCGCGCTTCATAGTCCTGTATTCATCTCTCTGTCTAATCTTCCTCTGTGTTCTCTGCGCCCTCTGTGGTTAAATCATTCCGATGCAACCAGAAACGATTTGATAATTGATAGTTGATAGTTCACAGCGAAAATTAGAGCGGAGTTTTTGCTGTCCATTGTCCACTGTCAATTGTCCAATGTTAACCTTGAGCCCGATCGACCGCAGCCTGCAATTTTTCCCCCAGTATCCGAACGTGAGGTTCTTTTAACATCCCAAGGTGGTCGCTAGGAATCTCATGAACCTCTATTCCTCCCGTAATTACCCTACCCCAACCTAATTCGAAGTCAGCCCCAAACGCCTCCGCACTCTCAACTGCCTTGAAAACAGAGGCCCCACCCGCATAAACTCCCCCTGCATAATGTTTCAATGCCTGATGATTTAATTCCCGATGAGTGAAGTTTTCCAAATAAATTGGCAGGGGACGCCCCACCGCCCGGTACAAATTGCACAAAATTCTCCACTGAATCTCAGTGATATCCTCGATTTTTCCGCTCAGATTGCTCTTCGCTTTATTCATAAATGCACCGGGGGTGAGACGTAAAATTCTCATTATGCCCTCACTGCGCTTCATCTCAAACGAATTGTTGAAAGCATCCGGCCCGTAAGTGTCCAACAATCCCAGCAAAGCTACCTTCTCACCTAGATCGTGAAGTTGCCTAGCAATCTCAAAAGCTACCGTCCCCCCAAAAGATACTCCTAACAGAAAATAAGGGCCGTGTGGCTGAAAAGTTTGCATTTCTTTTATGTAATAAGCTGCCAATTCCTCAACTCGATTGGGGGGAGCCAATTTTTCATCCATAATCTGGGTTGACAGTCCCAAAACAGGCTGCGATTGATCGATATAATTCATTAAAGGACGGTAAAATTCCAATCCCCTGCCCAGCGCGTGAATGCAGAACAGAGGCGGTTTGTAACTTCCTGTTCCCGGTTGAATCACCACCATTGACGGAGACGGTGACGACCATTCTGGTTCGCGGAGAATGTCAGCCAATTGTTCAACATTTGGCGATTGGAAAATAGCAGACAGTGGCAGCTTTTTGTCGAAGACTTTTTCTATTTCTGCTAACAGGCGCGCTGCTAGCAGGGAATGTCCTCCCACCTCGAAGAAATTGTCCCTGATGCCGATTGAATTGATGGCTAAAACTTGTTGCCAAATTTCTGTCACTTGGAGTTCTATAGCAATCCTAAATGATTTTCTCTATCGGTTCTTCCTTACCTACTATGCCAAACTAACAATTAAAATGCTGCGTAAGCAGACATCTATTTTTGTAAGTCTCAAAATTCCTAAAGCCATAGGCCGAACGTTTTATTAACTTGAGCTTGTTATTGATACCCTCAACAACACCACTTGTTGTTCTAAAATCAAAGTAAGCAATTATTTCCTTTGTGCCAATTGGTAATAGTCTTCACACTTTCAGGAAAATATTGTTGGGCTCTTTTCTGCCAGCTCCCAATTCTCAACAATCCCCGGAACCAATTACTTTTTTTATTTTCAAATATTTCTCGGAATTTTTATTTTAATTTAGGCATTGCCGCGAGAGGAGGACACACTTTTTTAACTGATATTAATTTGAGCTTTTGCTTCTCTTTTCAACTCGCCTCATTCTTGAGTAAAGAATATTTACTGTCATTTATGCCGGACAATATTTCTTGATACTCTGCTATTTTTTGGGGCAATTTGTTGTTTTTACTTGCATCTCTTACTTCCCTTCTTTCGCGCTTTCTTTGTTTGTGTAACTCCTTGTTGACTTGTACCCTTACATGAAATCTGTCCGCTACTACTTGAGCATTTGACATCAGTTTTTTTACTAGGGTTTTGTAACCTTTCCACAAATCTATACTTACTTATTCTATTTTTTCGCTTGCTCTCTGAACCCCAGGATTTAAGCACTGGCACGATTTCTGCTTGCGTTCTTCCTTTGACAATTGTAATCAATTTAGATTTTTCTAAATCGATTAATACGGCACAGTAATTTCCTTGACTTTTGATTAAAGCTATTTCATCAATTCCTAGTTTTTTTGAATTTGATGGTTTTGACGATAATTCTTGTGAAGCATCTGATAACATTCTTTCTATTTCTTCTGTGGTCACTCCTCCTTGTTTTGCTACAATGTGAATCTCACTTGACAATACTGATGTGATTGTGCTATTTGCTAGTCGTTTTGTCTAAGTTCTTCGGTTGTTCACAAAGTCTAATTTTTCACTAAATGGTTTGCCACATTTTTTACCTTTAAACTGTCCCCTGTTTATTTCTAAAAATACTGGTTGCTTTCCCCCCGATAAATCTTTTACTACGTATCGAGGATTTTGAGGTAATCTATTACTTTTTGTCCCGCAATGATGACAATGACTTTCTCGCTCGGTTGACTCCACCTGTAATATTATTCCAATTCCTTGTAGTTGACTCCTTTGAGTTACTTTAATTCCTTGTATGTTCAGCAGCTCTGTTAGAACTTTAGTACCCTTTTTTGTGGTCATGACTGTAATTCGCTATCAAAAAATTTTCTGACTATTTATAATTAACAATTAAACCAGCCTTAATGTCAAGCCTGACAAGGAGTTGATTGACATTTTGACATATTTATTAAATTTATTTTACTGAGGTAGCTATTGATTTAGCATAGTAAGTAAGAAAGAACCAAAGTTTCTAAAGTGATACCATCCACTGATATCTCTCCCTGAAGGCCGTAGACACTAGCAGCTTCCTGACTAATACTGTTACATTCTCGATTATCGGAAGTATATATTTTTAATGGCTTATTTCGGTCTGATATAGCATAATTAAATTTTTTAACTAAGCCATTTTCTGGCAGCTGAGAATACACAGAAGAAACTGCTTATATTGTGTAAGACATACAATTAAACTCGCGAGTTATCCCTTCGCTAAATTGACCGACATTGGCGCCTAAATCGATCACTAAAGAGTCATAATCGAGGATTGTAGAATAAATAGGGCTCTTCAGAACTTATGGTGATAACTTTATCTAATAAAAGATAGACTCGTGCATAAGACTAGAAGCTGAAACTCA
>NZ_JAUBQW010000141.1:0-15789 GCF_036701485.1 Microcoleus sp. Pol11C3
ACTTGTTCGTAAGTCATCAGTTTTTCCTCTCTATCACCTTACTATTGCCCTTATTGGGGACTTTTGCAAGAGGTCTACTGAGTCGAAACTGATTGCACTTGCACTTAGGGACAATGTGGTTGCGATACATCATATTGGTAGCACAGCCATTCCACAAATTCATGCAAAGCCGATTATCGATATCCTAGTTGAGGTTAAAGATATTACTAAAATTGATGTACAGAGTTCAGCACTTGAGGCATTAGGTTATGAAGCAATGGGTGAGTTTGGGATATCCGGTCGTCGTTTTTTTCGCAAGGGTAATGAAGCAGGGATTAGAACACACCACCTTCACGGGTTTGAAGTGAACTCAGCGCAGATAGAGCGCCATTTAGCGTTTCGAGATTATATGATTTCCCATCCTGAGGACGCGCAGCAATACAGCGAACTAAAACGAGAACTCGCAAACAAATACCATGATAATATTCAAGGGTACATGGACGGAAAAGATGGGCTCATTAAAGCAATGGATCTGAAAGCGGCAAAGTGGCGAGCGTCTCATTAAATTTATGAGATTGGAAGTGGCAATTCTTGATATTAAGCCTAATATGAGGGAGCAACATAATATATGAGTGATATCGGTCTCACACACATCGCACTGCCCGTTTCTGATGTCGATCGCAGTATTGAATTCTACTCCAAGTATGCTGGAATGCAGGTCGTTCACCGCCGCATTGATGCAGAAGCTGGAGTTGCTGTGGTTTGGCTTTCTGACCGCACTCGCCCTTTTGTAATTGTGCTAATTCAAACAGACTCCGTACATCCCGTTCTGTCTCCCTTTGCACACCTGGGAGTAGGTTGCAAAAGCCGCGAAGACATGGATTCTCTCTGCGACAAAGCACGTCAAGAAGGGGTGCTGCTTGAGGAACCAAAAGATGCTGGATATCCGATCGGCTACTGGGCTTTTTTGCGAGACCCGGACGGTCACACGCTCGAACTATCTTACGGGCAAGAAATCGGATTTACAGTGGAGAAAAAACAATTTTAAGCCAATGAATAGAATTCGTGGCTACAAAAACAAAGTCCGCCTCCGCGGGCTAGAATACTTTTTGGAGAACAACAAAAATGGAACTAAAACTATCGGATAAAATTGCACTTGTAAGCGGCTCAACGGCAGGAATTGGCTTGGCAATTGCCACCGAACTCGCCAAAGAAGGTGCAACTGTCATCGTTAACGGACGGACTGAAGAGCGGGTAAAAAGGGCGATCGACCAAATCAAAGAAATTGCTCCCGATGCCAAACTTCAAGGTGTCGCTGCCGATTTGGGAACTGCAACCGGAGCCGGTGAATTATTTCAGCAAGTCCCGGAAGTTGACATTCTGGTCAATAATCTGGGAATTTACGGAGCGAAAGCATTTGAGGAAGTTGACGATGATGAATGGATGAATTTTATGGAAATTAATGTTATCAGCGGGGTGCGACTTTCTCGAAAATATCTACCATTAATGCTGAGCAAAAATTGGGGGCGGATTATTTTCATCTCTAGCGAATCGGCGCTCAACATTCCAGCAGAAATGATTCACTACGGAGTCACGAAAACGGCGCAACTTGCCCTCGCCCGCGGTTTGGCAGAGACGACTGTTGGCAGCAATGTGACTGTTAATTCTGTGCTGCCGGGGCCGACGCGATCGGAAGGAGTAGAAGATTTCATTCAAGGATTGGCAGAAAACCAAAAGGTGACTCGCGAACAAGTGGAGAAAGAGTTCTTTGAAAAGACTCGCCCTTCTTCGCTGATTCAGCGTTTTGCCGAGACTTCGGAGGTGGCGGCACTTGTCGCATTTATTGCCAGTCCGGTATCATCTGCTATTAACGGAGCTGCTTTGCGAGTCGATGGCGGTCTTGTGCGATCGATCGTTTAGCCCGATTTGTAAGATCGCGATCGTAAATCAGTTAAGAACACCCTCTTTTCTAGGACTAATGCCAACCTCCCTAAAGAGAGAAATCTCTCTAAGGATGCTGTTAATTGCCGATTTGAAGCAGGAAAATTTTAGTAAAACTGCTTAGAGGAGTCGATCGCCACCCATGAAAAAAGCTTTACTCGCCAGTCTGCTGCTGGTGCTAGCTGGCTGTAGTCAGTCGTCCTCCCATGATAAGCTGGTCAAAACGCTGAAAACGGTTGAATCTTGGACAGCGACCGCTCGTATGGTGGGAGAGACTTGGCAACAGGGTAGCATTCCCGACCTCTATGCTCAACAGACCTTGGAAAAGACCCAGCAGGAAATTGCCAAGGAAACCAAAGATTTGACTGACCCTCCTACTTTGCCAAGACAGATATACCAGTTACAACAAACGCTTCAGCAGATGACAACGGCCATCAAGCAGCACCGCAAAGCGGAGATCGCCACACCTCTGGTGCAGCTTGCAATTGAACAACAGCAGCTTGAAACATTACTCAAAGCGCAGGGAGACCGGTCATGAACAAGATTCGGGAAATTGCTTTGGGTATTGTCACCAGTATTGGCGGCTTCCTAGATGTGGGAGCGATCGCCACTGCCGCAGAAGCAGGCTCTAGCTTCGAGTTTCAGTTGATTTGGACGATCGTTCTAGGTACGATTTGTGTCATCGCTTTAGTCGAAATGTCAGGTCGCCTCGCGGCAGTCAGCAAACACACTTTGGCAGATGCCGTTCGCGAACGATTGGGCTTCAATTTCTTCATATTCCCGTTGATTGCTGAGGTCATCGTTGATTTTTTAGTGCTGGGTGCTGAAATTGGCGGCGTCTGTATTGCGCTGCAACTGGTAACAGGCATTAGCTTTCAATGGTGGGCGCTACCCGTTGCCTTTGCAATCTGGCTGTTGCTTTGGAAGGGCACTTTTAGCTTGATTGAAAACGGCATTTCCTTCCTAGGACTAATTACACTGGCGTTTGTGGTGGCAACCTTCAAGCTTCGTCCAGCATTACCCGCGGTTGCTGAAGGACTTTTGCCAACCATACCCCAACAAGACACCGCCCATTATCTGTTTATTGCTGTCAGTATCCTCGGGGCATTAATTAGTCCCTATTTGTTTTACTTCTACTCCTCGGGTGCGGTTGAAGATAAATGGGATCGATCGCATCTCGGTGTCAATCGTGCAGTTGCTGGGCTAGGCATGGGGTTCGGTAGCCTTGTCTCGCTGGGAGTGCTGATTGTGGCGGCACAGGTATTGCACCCGCGAGGAATTCAAGTAGACAGCTACGAACAAGCAGCTTTGATGTTGACCCAACCTTTTGGATATTGGGGATTTGTGCTGTTTGCTGCATCGCTGGGCGTTGCTTGTTTTGGAGCGGCTTTGGAAGTTAGCTTAGACACGGCTTATATTGTGGCGCAGGCTTTTGGTTGGAACTGGGGTGAAAGTTTGCATCCCAAAGAGGCAGCCCGTTTCAGCTTTGTTTACACAGTGTTTGTATTTCTGGCATCACTGCTGATGGTTGTGGGAATCGATCCGTTGCAACTGACCTTATTTTCAATGGCATTGACTGCCGTAATTTTACCGGTGGCGATTATCCCGTTCTTGGTCTTGATGAACGATCGCGAGTATGTGGGCGACCATTGCAACGGCTGGATCAGTAACAGTATCACCATTTTCACACTTGTTCTGACTTTTGTCCTAGCGATCGTCGCCATTCCATTAGAAGTGCTTGGAGGTTGATATGGATGTTATTCGAGATGTCCTAGATAATCAGATTGTCGATCGCAACCAACGCAAGATGGGCAAGGTCGATGGCATTGTTGTAGAACTCGTAGAGGGACAGCCACCGCGACTGGCGTATCTTGAAACAGGAGTCACCACCTTAGCGCATCGAGTTCATCCCCGTTGCGCGCGTTGGGTTGCCGCGATTACCAGCAAGTGGGGTGCTAAACACACCGAACCGTTTCGCATTGCTTGGTCCCGGGTGCAAAACATCGGCATTGATGTGGAAGTGGATCTCGATGCCGAACAAACTCCCGCATTAGCCTACGAAGTCTGGCTGCGCGAGCACGTGATTAAACACATTCCAGGAGGAAGTTGATGGCAAGTCGCGAACTACACTTAGAACTGCTGCTGGGTAAATGCGTATTTGATTCAACGGGCAATCGCGTTGGACGCATTGAAGAGGTGCGCGCCCAGCAGCAAGGCGACGATTGGGTAATTGTAGAATATCTGGTGGGCATACCGGCGATCCTGGAGCGTTTGTCTGCCTGGAATTTAGGCGCAGGTTTGCTGCATCTTTTGGGTGCCCGCAATCTACATAAGGGATATCGTATTCCCTGGGAGCAACTCGATTTATTCGATCCAGAGCATCCCCGCTTAATTTGCACGATCGATGCGCTCAAAGAGATTTCGCAACAGTTAGAAAGAGATGGCCATTAACCATAAATTTTTATGGTCACTGTGGAGGCCTTGGCGAGCGATTTGAGGTTCAGCCTGCCAGTGGTGGGTTAGACAGCGCTTTGAAGGTTTTCTGTGGCTGGGGAGGCATCAGCCCGATCGCAAGTCAAATTAATCGGAACTTGCGACCGAACAACTTATCGCCGCCTTGTTTTGCTTGTTCAAGATAATACTTTTACTCAAACTCGTATCGTCTTATGGTGGGGATAATCACTTCCAACATTCGATTAGCAGAAGCACCCGGGAATATTTAGTTGCCGATAGAAGTTACGGGTTTGTCCAAAGATTCTGTAGTAAATGTATCTCAATTTTTTACCGTTAATAAAACATTATAGTCTAGCAAATTCGGTCTTTACCAGAATCTTTTTCAGCAGAAGTGGATGAATAGTTGCGGGCAGTGCTTTATCTCTTAGGATGGAAATTAAGCTGGGAAATACATTAAAAAGCAATGGGGAATGGCAATGACGCAAGTTGTAATTGTGGGAGCAGGGCCAACTGGTGCGGCACTTGCCTTGCTGCTGGTGAAACGAGGTATTGCCACAACGTTGGTTGAGGCTGCAAAAGATTCCTACCGAGTGTTTCGCGGTGAAGCGTTAATGCCCAGCGGATTGGATGCGATCGCCCAAATTGGCTTATCCACTATGCTAGAAGGTGTTCCACACCGACAAATTGATGCCTGGGAGTTCGTTGTGGGCGATCGGCAACTATTTCGAGTTGATGAGCCAATGGGGTCAAATCGACCTTGTACGCTGGTATCGCAACCGCCTTTGCTAGAAACACTAATTTCAGAAGCTCAGTTGCATCCAAAATTTGAGTTTATCCCAGGTGTTCCGGTAAAAGATTTACTGTACAGCAACGATCGCATTGCGGGTGTAAAGCTAGGAGATGGGCGAGACATTCCTGCTGCACTTGTGATTGGTACAGATGGTAGAAACTCGGTTGTACGACAACGTGCAGAATTAGAGTTAGTAAAACAGCATAATAATAGTATAGATGTTTTGTGGTTTAAACTTGCCGCTCATTCTCGGTTTGTGGCGGATAATGTATTTTATTCCATCCTGAATGGCGGTAGCGGATTTAGTGTCTTTCATGGGGCAGAATCAGGAAAACTTCATCTGGCTTGGGTGCTATCGGCAGATGACAAAACCGATTGGAAACACACAGACTGGGCAGAAACTTTCGCATCCCTATCGCCTGGGTGGATGGCAGAACATTTCCGCAACTGTGCCGATACGATCGAATCTCCGATGCGATTATCTGTTGTGGTTGGTCGCTGTCCGCGCTGGCATCGACCAGGAATCATACTTTTGGGGGATGCGGCACATCCGATGTCTCCGGTTCGCGCTCAAGGAATTAACATGGCGTTGCGCGATGTAATTGTTGCCACCAATCACCTTGTACCTTTATTGAAAGCAGGGGCTAATTACCAGGATATTGACTTAGCATTATCGCGGATTCAGGCAGAACGCGAACCGGAAATTATTCGCGCTCAACAACTTCAAGCACAAGAAGCGTGGAAAGGCGAACAACTGCGAAAAAATGGATTATTGCGTTTATTGATGATGCAAGCTGCTCCGTTTTTGGGTGAAAGAATTAAACAATTTTGGGTAAAAGGACAGTATGAATTGCGCCAAGGAGTAACGCAGGTAAAATTGGTTGTGTGAAAAGAGGAAATTCAAAGTTAGGAGAAGATTTTATGCGATCGACAACTATCAAAGGACCGATCGGCACTATTCACATCATCGAAGCCAGCCCGCCTGTCACGGCTGGGGAGTCGGAACCGCTGCCGGTGGTGTTCGTGCACGGTATGGCGGTTTCTGCGAACATCTGGGATGCCCAGCTTGCCCGTGTCGCCCGTACCCGACGCGCGATCGCCCTTGATATGCGGGGACACGGTGATTCTGCACCGCCGGAGGACGGCAACTATGCGCCCGCCTCCTGTGCAGCGGATGTTTTTGCGGTACTGGATGGGCTGGGACTCGATCGAGTGGCGATCGTCGGGCACAGTTTCGGTGCCTGTATTGCCCTCGCCACAGCAGCCAGCGCACCGCACCGCATCGCGCAGTTGATCCTGGCAGACGCACCTGGAGACTTTACCAAGGTTCCTGCAGAGGTGTACGAACTGATCGTCCCCTACCAGAGGGCTCTGGAGACGGAGGATTGGCGGGCTGCTGTGGAAACCAGCTTCAATGAGGCGCTGACAGGAAGCACGGCCCAGACGCGCGATCGGATTCTCGCTTGCTTGGCGGCGACTCCACAGGATTGCTTGTGTGGAATGTATCGCGGGATGTTTGCCTTTGAAGCTGTTGATGCTCTCGATCGCTACCTAGCAGCCCCTGGAACACGGGCCCACGCCATTATTGCTCCCTCAAACAATTTTCCGTTCAGCCTCCACATCCTCCGTCCCACACTGACGACAACTACGCTACCAGATACTGGACACTGGCTGATGCTGGATGCGCCAGAGGCCTTTGCTAGAGAACTTGATATCTGTTTGGAAGGTGTTTAATAGACCTCTTGCAAAAATAATTAGCACGGGCAAGATGCCCATCCCACAAGAAAAAATAACTCTTGTGGGATGGGCATCTTGCCCGTCCCATCAATTGAGGAAAAGGATTTTTGCAAGAGGTCTAATAGAGATTTCGACAAAATCTGTTAGTTTTGCCATAATTCATCGAGAGTTAAGTTGTGGGGGTTTGTGAGGATGAAGGCGTTGTTGTCTTTGATTAAGTCACCGCTACAGAGAATCGGTAAGCGTTCTTGATAAGCTTTAATCGCCAGGATATAATCTCTGTCTGCGAGTGTAGTTTGAATTTTCCGCAATTTGGCAATTACAAGACCGAGGAGAGTAATTTCGCCACTTAATTTTTTGGTATTTGGGGTGTGAATTTGCATAACAATTCCCTGAATAGTCGTGTTGGGAATGCGGGTAAGTAGTTCGCTTAAAATTTCAATTTGAGGGCGATTTTCTGCGTTTTCTAGGGTTTGGATTGCCTCGCGGATGCGGGCTGCATAATCTCCCAGGTTTTCCCGGTTAGGTAGCAATATTTCAAATTCTTCTGCATCGGCTGTTGGTTTGTGCCAAAGTGTGGCATTATCTAAGAAAGGTTTGTCTTGATGCCAGCCGTGAGTTTGTAAGTAATTTCTCAGTTGATTTAGCTTGATTGTTTCGAGAGTTTGGCTATCTTTTACGGTGATTTTCATGGTTGAACTCCTTGGCTAATTCTCTCCATAATTGACTGAAGGGTGGCGACTGTAAATTGGTTGGTTTTGGGGATGGGGACGCTGACAGCGTTTGTGTTTTGTGTTTTTGGCTTTCCCCGCAGCGATATCCAATATCCGCAGCCTCTGATGCAGAGTTCTGTTTCGGACTGGGTTAACCAGTCTTCGGGTGTTTCTGGAATTAAAACGACAACTAAAATTCGGGGAATGGCGAAGTCATCCATTCTTAAGTCGTCGTAGTTTTTGAGCTTGAGGGGGTAGCGGATAAAGTGATTGTCTTGGATATCTCTTGATGTAGATTTTAACTGCAATTCTAAGCGAGGTGCTCTAATGCGGCCTGTCCCGCCTTTCGCCGCTACTCCCCAGTCTACGCTGTCATCGTCTACGGAAGGTGTGTAGACGGAATAGCCGGCAACGGTGGTGACAGCTTGCAGGTAGATGTTGCTGAATTGTTCTTTTTGTTGGTTGATGTCCACTTTTTACGTAGCGATTATTCTTGTTAATCTATTTGGTAGGACATTATAGATAAATTCATATCATGTGGGTTGCCAAAAAATTATTAATTCCTTGAATCATCAGATCCACCTGGCTACGATTAAACTCATCAAAATTTCCGTGAGCTGCACTATTCCGAATATCAGCCCAACCTCTAAGCTGCTTAGCTGTTACTTCATTAAATACCTTATTTTTTTTCAAGGCCTCAATCAAAGGGGTGAGTGTTAGGGGTTTACCCTTATCATTGACTGTTGGTATGGACGGACTCTGCTTATCACAGAGAGTTCGTAGAGATTTCTCTAAAACAGCTCCAGCTAATACGGCTGCTGGTACATGGTCATATTTACCAGACTGACCCTCTGCTAACAAATGTTCTGCTTGACCCATATAATCTGCGACTATTTCAGCTTCTATCTCAAGTCCCAAATCTCCTAAAAAACCTTTTTTAAAGTCATCTTTCAATCCTTTTAATCTATAAATGTGGGTATTCAATTGTTCTGCTTGACCCATATAATCTGCGGCAATTGCAGCTCCTAACTCACCAAGTCCCAAATTTTTTAAATTACCTTTAAAGTCATCTTTCATTTTTTTAATTGATAAACTTAATTGATAAACGTGGGTATTCAATTTCTCGAAATCCTCGAAATAACGTTCGGTTCCATCCAATAATTTTCGATGAACACTCCTGGGAGGAATGATTCGATCTAGTAACGATAAATAGTTTAAATACCACCCCGGCAGTTTGTGTCGATATTCAAGTTCTTGTTGAGTTAAAGCTCTAATTACTTCCTCCGTGCCCCACAAGAAAGCAATGGACATATCTTTAAGAACTTTATAAATCCTTTCTCCTTCTTGTATAAGTTCATCAAACCGAGCGAGATATTTGTTTAAAATGCTAGGCGGTAGTCTCATTACAATGATGCCTCCAAAAAAAATCCGTATCTTTCACACGAAGCTCGCCCGAGAGAACCTTGCGGAGTAGGGTATCGCGAATGGCTCCAAGTCTGCGCGATTTTCGATAAGAGTTATCTTTACTTCGCACTCTCCAATTTTATCATTGCTCCTCAATTTCCACATCCACCGCTTCTAACTCAGCTTCCAACTGCTCAATCGTCGGCAAACGTCCTTTGAGGAAAAGCTGTTTCTGAGTCAACAGCTAAATGCTCTATAACTTTGGCTCCCCATCCTCGCTGCTGTTGCCTGTTTAAAATATTCCATTCAATTGACCAGTAAAGCAACAGTAATTCGCGATTAACAGAAAGTACGGCCCGCACTTGATATTGCACAATACGTTCCTTAAGTTCTCGCAAAAAATCATGATTATCTTCAGCAATTGACGAACTATCCGCCAGAACCCACCCTCAGCAGATTTTCCCGAATCATCGCCTCTAACTTGGCACTCTCGACAAATTGCCTCTCCAACTTCGCCGTCAAATGCAGCATCTTCTCGTCCAAACCCTCCTCCTCCTCCTCCCAGGCCTCCGCCCCCACATACCTCTCAGGAGTTAAAACATAACACTTACCGTTTTGCTTTTTTGTTGCCTTTTGACTTCGCACCAGTGTTACAACTCTTCTGGAAAGTACATTTGCAGCAAATCTGCCCCGCCCTAACCCAACTGGCCTAACTTCTCCAGAAATTAGGTAAAAAGCACCTAAAGTATGATGCGAAACTCGGCCAGAACTCTTATTCTATAAATCGATCGGGCATTAAACCGATATCCACAACCGCCAAGATTTAGTGCCAAAAATTAAATCTTTCCGGCGAAAAGTTGCTATTTAATGAATAAGACTTTACAATCCAGCAAGGTAAATGAAACTCTCAATGAGCAGCCCTGCAAGCACGAACCCGAAATGGGTCGCAAGTGCAAAAAAGCAGCAAAAGCTACCTTTTTTAACTCTTTCAACAGCAAAGCATTGGCAAAAAAACCAGGGATCGACGGTTGGCATCTTGGAACGAATGCTTTGCTCGCAATACTACAAATGTATCAAAACTTGTCAGCCAAATTTAGTCCTAACAGATGCCTAGCTGTAACTCTTGCTGCGTAAGGTTTCAGTTTCTAATTAGGCTGGTTTTATTGTCTTTAACTACTTGAGTGAGGATTTGCTCGCATGATTTCGATTTCTACTACTCAATCCGATGTGCTACCTTTGCCTGCGCCAACCGTAACGGCTGCAACCCAAAGCACCGTGGCTGCTGCAACTGGGGTGTGCGTGACGGTTCACGGTCACTTTTACCAGCCGCCCCGGGAAAACCCTTATCTGGACGCGATCGAACGCCAAGCCAGCGCCTCTCCCGCCCACGACTGGAACGAACGCATTGACAACGAGTGCTACCGCCCGAACGCCTTTGCCCGCATACTCAACGATCGCGGCGAAGTCGCGGGGATCGTCAACAACTACGAGTATATGAGCTTCAACATCGGCCCTACCCTGATGAGCTGGCTGGAACGCTACGACGCGGAAGTCTACCAGCGGATTCTGGAGGCCGATCGCAAAAGCTGTCAGCGCCTCAACGGTCACGGCAACGCGATCGCCCAAGTCTACAATCACATCATCATGCCGCTGGCTAACGAGCGAGACAAATACACCCAAATTCGCTGGGGGATCGCAGATTTTCGCTCCCGATTCAATCGCGAGCCCGAAGGAATGTGGCTCGCCGAAACCGCCGTAGACTACGCCACCCTCGAAGTTTTAGTCGCTGAAGGCATCCGCTTCATTGTCTTAGCCCCCTCCCAAGCCGAACGCTGCCGCCCGCTAATCGGGCAAAACCACGAAGGGGAACCAGGGCAAAATTCCGAATGGCACGAAGTTGGCGGGGGTCAAATCGATCCGACTCGCCCGTACCGCTGCTATTTGAAGCCGGAAATGCGGTTGATGGCTGACCACCAACTCTCGCCGCTGAGCACTCACTATTTTGGCCGCCAGCACTCCCAAAATTCTGCAGCCCCAACTACCAACACTCCCTACATCGATATCTTTTTCTACGACGGCCCGATCTCGCGGGATATGGGCTTCAATGACGTGCTCAGCAGCAGCCACCACTTGGTCGGGCGGTTGGGTCAAGCAGTACGGGGAGACCACCGACCTGCTCAATTAATCTGCGTGGCGACGGACGGCGAAACTTTCGGCCATCACAAAAATAGTACCGAAAAATGCCTCGCTTACGCATTTACAGAAGAGTTTCCCCGCCGCGGCTGGACGGTGACGAATTTTGCTCATTATTTAAGTCAAAATCCGAGCGCTTGGGAAGTGGAACTCAAACCCGTAACGGCCTGGAGTTGCTCTCACGGGGTCGATCGCTGGCAAGATGATTGCGGCTGCGGTGGCGGCGGCGGATGGCACCTCAAATGGCGCCGCCCTCTGCGGGATACTCTGAATTGGCTGCGCGATCGACTGATTCCGATTTACGAAGAAGCGGGGCGCAAGCTGTTTTGCGATCCCTGGAAGGCCAGAGATGAATATATTGAGGTCATCCGGGATCGATCGCCCGCTAACGTTGACAGGTTCCTCGAACGCCATCAAGTGCGCGAACTCGATGCCTCCGAACAGGTGGACGCACTGCGACTGCTGGAAATGCAGCGCCACACCCTGTTAATGTTCACTAGCTGCGGCTGGTTTTTTGAAGAAATCTCGCGGCCAGAAGGCGTGCAAATTCTGCGCTACGCGGCCCGGGCGCTGGAATTGGCGGGCGAAGTTACGGGCGTGCAGCTAGAAAAGGATTTTGTCGATCGACTAGCCCTAGTACCCAGTAACGTTGACTATTTCCAAACAGGAGCCGAAGTTTACCGCAAACTGGTGGTGACAGCTCAAATTAGTCTCAAACAAGTGGCCGCCCACTACGCAATCAGTTCTCTGTTTGCCAAATTTTCCCGCGAAGAGCGACTTTACTGCTATCAGGCCCAGCAGCAAGATTTCCAAATTCAGCGCATGGGCTCGATGACTCTGGCTGTGGGTCAATTGCAGTTAACCTCGGAAATTACGCGGGAAACCGAGGTTTTTGTGTTTGCTGCGTTGCACCTCGGCGGCTGGGACTTCCACTGCTGCATTCAGCCTTTTGGCAGCCGCCGGTCTTACACTATGCTCAAAGAGCGGTTGTTTGGAGTTATGCAAGAAGCTTCGGCATCCCACGCCATTCTGGAAATGGTGCGGCTGTTTGGGGATCAGTCCTTTAGCTTGCGGGATTTATTTGCTGAGGAACGCCACCGGATCGTGCAGTTGCTGAGTCAGGAAAACTTGACTCGGTTGGATCAGCTTTACACTCAGGTTTACCGCGAAAATTACGGGGTGATGATGGCGTTCCACCGAGACGAGTTGCAGGTGCCGGTAGAGTTGCAGGTGGCTGCTGAGGTGGCTTTGGGACACCGCTGTTTGACGGCGGCCAAGGCCCTGGAACTGGAAACCGAGGATGTGGAACCGCTGCTGGCCGAAATTGAGGCGATCGCCACTGAAAGCGGCCATCTCCGCTGTCGGTTGAACGTTCCCGAAGTCAAGGAAATTTTGGAAAAGCTGGTTTGGCGATCGCTTGAGGCGCTGCTGCAAGCAGGATCGGGCGCGGAGGATAGCTCGCCTGTCAACTTAGAAGCTGATATCCGCACGATCGAGCGTTTGATTGCGGTGGGCGATCGGCTGAGTCTGGGTTTGTGTCTGGATCGATCGCAGGAACTGTATTTCAATTCTCTCTACAGTCAAATTGTGCCCCTGTGTTTGGGCTGGCTGCAACTGCAAGAGGTGTCGGCGGGCGACAGTGTGGTCGCTGCCGTTGCCTTGGGAATTGCAGGTTCCGGCGCCGGCTGGGACTTGCCTTCGATCCGGCAGTTGCTGGAGTTGGGTCAAACCTTGGGCGTTGATGTTGAGTGTTGGTTAAATCAGTTAAGTAAATAGTTTCCTGATTAGCCAACCAAATCAATTCCGGTGCTTGACAGTCCGCCCGATCGAGCTTTAAAGGCCGATCGGGCCTGCGGGTTCAACCGAGAATCATCAACATTTCGGCTGACGTGGATCGCGGCGGGCGATCGAACCTATAGCAACCGCTTTCGTCGGTTATGGCATCAACTACAAGTTCTCGCTTTTGCTGCTGAGAGTCGAATTCGCAAACACAAGGATCAGTTTGATAGCCTGAGAAATGCGACCCTTGAATGTGTTGCGCTTTCTTGCCTCCTAACCGACGAAAACGGTTGGTATAACAAGAAGAAAAAGTCATGAAAAGATTTAGATTCTTAGGATTTATTGTTGTCTTTTGTGCAATCATTTCTTGGTCGATCGCCATTGCTGGGCCAATTCCTAACCCCCCACTTTGGCAAGTCTATCAACAGTCACTCAAATCAGCAAAATACGTAGACCTCACCCATACCATTACGCCAACCATCCCTGTTTGGTCGGGTTTTGGACAGCCTAAATTTTCAGCCACCACAGACCCCAAAACGGGCAAAGCTTACACCTATGCTGCCGATGGCTTTGAAGCAACCCACTACGATCTGCCTACCGACCAACTGGGTACCCAACTAGATCCCCCAGCCCACTGGAATCCTGACTATCCTGCAATTGACGAGTTACCACCCACCTTTGCCGTCCGTCCGTTAGTGGTTATTCCGATTCAGGAGAAGGTGGCTCAGGATCCAAATTATGCCCTGCAAGTGGGGGATATTCTGACTTGGGAACGGCAACACGGCAGAATTCCGGAAGGATCGGTGGTGTTTGTCCGTTCAGATTGGTCGAAAGAATGGTCCAATCCTAAACTGGGAACCCTCACCCATTTTCCGGGTGTTTCGCTGGAGGCTCTGAAATTTTTGCATCTAGAACGTAAAATTCTGTTTCATGGCCATGAACCCCTAGATACCGATAGTACGCCGACGCTGGAAGGAGAAGCCTGGTTACTCAGAAATGGCTATACTCAGGCCGAGGGAGTGGCCAATCTTGATCGAGTGCCCGAAACAGGAGCCTTAGTGACGATCGGCTATCCCAAATTACAGGGGGGATTAGGCGGCTATGCCCGCTACATCGCCATTTGCCCACCGAATTGGCACTATGGCGTATCCGTGGGGCAGATGCCCGAAGCTCCGCTTGCCAAAGCAGCCAAATCCCTCCACTGGGATCGGCAACTCGGTGTACGAGTTCGGTAAAGTCCATAGGCTATTTATGTCCGCGCCCCATGTGGCGGTTGCTATACCGACAGACAACCGCTAATTTTCTTTGAGTCAGTTCTGGACGCCGGGAAACTGAAGAAACCGGGTTTTTTACCCTGACTGGGGACTACGGCGCAGGATTTTCGTAAAAACCCGGTTTCTGGCCACCCGTGCGTAAGTCCTATGAGTTTTCGGTCTACTTGTGTGGGAAGATAAAAAGACTGTCGCCAAAGCGTACAGGTGTTCTGCACTTGCACGCTTTGTATTGTTTGGAAGAAAGAACACTAAGTTTAAATTTATGAAAGTTGGCGATCGCGTTTGCATTAAAAACTCTGTTGTTGTCTACCACCACCCTCAAAATCGCAGTCAACCATTTGATATTAAGGGTATGGAAGGAGAAGTCGTGGCGATCGTTCACGAATGGCATGGCCGCCCTGTCAGTGCCAATTGGCCGGTTCTAGTTCAGTTTGACAAAAAATTTAGAGCTCACCTGAAAGAGGATGAGGTCGAATTGATATCCTCGGAAGTCTAGCTGTCTCAAAAAAAAGTTGAAGCCGGAGATCAAAGACAATATCCAATCCGGTCAGTCGATTTTAGATTTTAGATTTTAGATTTTAGATTTACTCCACAGATGAATCTGGAAGCTTGAACGATGATCTAAAATTTTGGGCTGATCACTACTCCTGTCGGAAAGCAATTATCCGTTTTTGCGCGGGGGCCCTATAACTGTTATAGAGTTTGTAGTGAGGAGTTCAGTTTTTTCTGTGGCTTTTAGTCGATCGGCGGGACTAAAGCCCTTACTACAAACCACCTTTTTTGTTCACTCCTTAATTTTTCGACCGTCCGCGGCTAAACCAACCTAAAATATTCCAATCTCCCTGCATTTTCTGCAATTCCTGCTGATGCTGCTTGGCTGTAGCGTAATACCACTGGCAGTGAAGTTCTAGCTCTTGACGGTACTTAATTTCGTCGTAAAACTCGCGGACAATTTGGTGTCTCTGAAAAATTTCGGCCGCGGGAGTCGGTTCTGGGGCAATGTTTTGCAACTCGTGGGGCAGCATGATTGTTTGGGGGCGACTGTGGCTAATATTTGCTGTAATGACTTCAAGCTAACACACTAAATCAATTTTGGATTTGGGATTTGGGATTTATCTCAAATCTGTTAGCATCGGAATTATTCCTATCTCTCTACTCTTGAGCTGCGTGAATTAGCGTCAATCCATTGTCATCTGCGGCCCGAAAAATTCTCTTTTTTTTACCGCAGATACAGGTAGATAAACACAGATTAACGCAGATGAATTCTATCAATTCCGGTTGCACCATCCATCCGTGATTGTTGACTGTTGACTGGATTTGACTATTCCGATCTATCTGTTAGCATCGGAATTATTCCTATCTCTCTACTCTTGAGCTGCGTGAATCAGCGTCAATCCATTGTCATCTGCGACCCTAAAACTTCTCTTTTTTTTACCGCAGATACAGGCAGATATAGTCATTTCAAATAAGTATGAGACACTATTCATGCACAATAAGCACGAATAATTTCATCAAGAGATGTGCC
>NZ_JAUBQW010000310.1:0-1207 GCF_036701485.1 Microcoleus sp. Pol11C3
TAAGGCTTTGACCAATTATCATTGGTTGACTTATTGATGATTTGTTGTAGACCTTTGTCAACCGGATTCCGTATGATAACATTCAACCTGCCGCGAATTACTTCCTCTACGGTTACGATAGTTACAGCAAGGTTTTCTGCGTTAACCTTGACTCGCTGCACCATCATTGGATGATTCTGTTGCCAAAGGGAGAAACAATCCGTATCAAGTATGTATCGGCTCATTTGGTCTCAACCGCAGCGTCAATTTGACTGTAATAAGCTTCGGTTTCTGCATCGAGTTCGCGGCGATATTCTTCTATGTGTGCCAATACCTCATCGTATTGGGGATCGTTTTCATACTTACCAGCTAATCTCACCCAAGGATTGTTCGATCGACTATTCGTGAGTTTGACAGAGACGATTTCTGCTTCGGCTAGCTGGGCATTTACTAAATCGTGAAGGTTTTGCAGTGCTTGCGATCGCGTCTCGCCAAAAGCTTTACATTCTGGCCATCCCAGCAACGCTGCACTGACTGTTCTGTCTGATTCGTTTTTAATGATTATCTGAACAGTTGAGCTGTCGAGGTCGCCTCCAAAGTTAGTGCGATCGGCTGCGCGAATGTCGCAGGTAGCGTTACCTGTTAAGAGTGTTTGTGTCTTGACTGTCTCCTTGGTGTTTTCTTGGCGCGGCTTTTCTCTTTCTCCAATGATAGGCCGGCCTTTGATAAGCGCGCCAAGAAATTTGACCATGTTTACTCTTTCCTTGGTGTTTTCCTGGCCTAACTTTTTTATTACTGGCCCGACCGCCGAGGCAGGAGTTACCTTGACTGTAGAATAATCGCTGTTTTCCTGACGCTGCTTGATTATGTTTCGCTTGAAAAGCTCCTCAAATAGTAAAGTTTGCTCTTGGGCTGGCAAAGCTTCTATATCTTCAATTAGCGTTTGCACCGATCTAAGGCTGCTCATAAACTTCTATCTCTAAATTTTTCTAAACTCACTTGTATTGTAACAAAAATTGGGCCTTGGGCCTTGGGCCTTGGGCCTTAATCTTTTTTGAACTCGCCCCTTGCTTTTTTCGGTCACTTGACGTATTATTAAATAATGGGAATCTGTGCGACCATATATATAAGCATATATAAGCTTTTAAGTTATGGCTCTCCTGAACTTATGGTTATAAGTTTATCTAATCACAAAAGCAAGCTAATACGCGATTCCTAAAATTATTAA
>NZ_JAUBQW010000311.1:0-1204 GCF_036701485.1 Microcoleus sp. Pol11C3
AAGTTATTAATACATTACTTGAAGTTTGACGATATTCCCATTCCTGGGGCATTCATACCTTGATTCAGCAACGCCAATCCGTGAGGGTGGCGTGAGTTATGACCGCCCGGAGCGAAAATTTGATCGACAAATCAACCTAAAACATTAACAGCAAAGTGTCGGCAGTCATATAAACTAAGGGCGATCGCCCTCAAAACGATTTGATGCTATGTGGGACAAAATTGCAGCGCATATCTCCCAAGTAACCGGAGACACATTTTCCATCTACAACCGCCGTTCAGTCAGCGGTGGCTGCATCAATCAAGGCTATGCTATCAACAGCAGTACCCGCACTTATTTCGCGAAAATCAATCAAGCTTCCCAAGTCGCGATGTTTGAAGCTGAGGCGCTGGGTTTGCAGCAAATGGCGGAAACCCAGACTATTCGCGTTCCTCAACCGATTTGCTGGGGAACTGAGGGCAATTCTGCTTATATTGTATTGGAATGGCTGGATTTGGGAGGTGGCGGGGGGGAGATAGCCTGGACCCAAATGGGGCGCAAACTGGCTCAAATGCACAAATACATCCCCCCGAATCCACCTTTGGCAATGGGGAGAGAAGAGCGTAATCATAGCTTGTGGATGAGAGGTTTTGGTTGGACTGTTAATAATACAATCGGCTCAACTCCTCAAATTAATAACTGGACGGCTGATTGGGCCGAATTTTGGGCAGAACATCGGATTAGTTATCAGTTAAAGTTGGCTAGTCGTCGGGGCGGAAATTTCAGTCGGGGGGAAAGTTTGCTAGCCGCTATTCCGAAGTTGCTGGAGGGTTACAAGCCTCAACCTTCGCTGGTTCACGGGGATTTGTGGGGAGGAAATGCGTCGGTAACTTCTGCGGGGGAACCGGTAATTTTTGACCCGGCGGCTTATTGGGGCGATCGCGAAGTCGATATTGCGATGACCGAACTGTTCGGCAGCCTTCCCCCAGCGTTTTATCGTGGCTATAATGATGTTTGGTTGCTGGATTCCGGCTATGAAAAGCGCAAAATCCTTTACAATTTATATCATGTTTTGAATCACTTTAATTTGTTTGGCGGAAGTTACGAGTTGCAGGCGAATCAAATGATTAATAGAATTTTGGGTTAAACTAAGCTGTTGCACATTTAAACTGTGATACAAGCATTGCCCTTATTTTTGATTTTGCGACCCCATTTAATTATTAAT
>NZ_JAUBQW010000142.1:0-15447 GCF_036701485.1 Microcoleus sp. Pol11C3
CTTGCTCTTCGCTGTGCTTATCTCAACGGTCAACTTTCAATTTGATGTATTTGCCAAAGTGAGATGCACCCGATTGATACTATCGTAGCATATTATTCGGCGTCAACCTTGTGAACCTTGTGAATACTGTTAATATATTAAGAATAAAGAATTTGTTCGTCTCGTCATCCACCCGCTCACTGCTCAATGCTTATAGCATATGAGGTTGCAAGCGGGTGGAATCCTCATCTCACCGCGTATGAACATCCCACACTAATCGAAGCGATCTAGTGTGGGGTTTCCCGTCTGTCTAGCTAACTAAATCATGAACAATCAGACATCAAAACAACACTCTTCTCAAGATGAGTCACCGCCTACTATTAACTATTGGCACGTTTGGACGGATCAAGAGGGAGTCAGCCATCAATCCCGTCGTCAAATTCAGGATTTTAAACTCAAAAGCATTGCACCGCCAGCATCTCCTCAGTGGTTAGGGCAGGTAAAGCAGGAAGGTGGCACCTTCAGCTTCACCGTCATGCCTGTAGGCTGGATTGGAACCTGGCATGAAAACCCTAAGCCCCAGTGGATTATTCCTTTGTCGGGACGCTGGTTTGTAGAAACGATGGATGGGCAACGGGTAGAAATGGGTGCGGGTGAAATTTCGTTTGGCGCAGATCAGAATACGAGGGAAGACGCACAGGGACATAAAGGGCACCTTTCAGGAACGGTTGGCAATGAACCCGCCGTTTTGGTCATCGTGCAATTTGAAGAAACTCCATTGATCGCCTAATCCCTGCAATTCTGCTAACAAAAGTGACCAAATACAGCACTTCCGGCTCTGAGGAAGCACAGTTTTATTCATCCCTTTCCTGTCCAAACTTTCGATACTGTTTGCGTACCTCATTGCAGCCGGAAGTGCTGTATTACCAATTACGCTGTAAATTAGTGATAATACCTCTTTAGATTGATAGACATTGTGATAGTTTGATTTTAAATATGGTAGCAGTTCGCTGCCAATATGTAGGGTGAAAAATTCATGTTAACTTCCGGGCCGATTACCGCTCCCGTTCCCGTTTTTCTACTTCTTTTAGCAATCATGCTACTCGCGCCGCTGTTATTTGAGCGCTTGCGACTGCCGGGAATAGTCGGTTTAATCATTGCTGGCGTAATTGTCGGGCCAAACGGTCTTAATTTGCTGCAACGGGACGCTACTATTGTTTTGTTAGGTACAGTAGGATTGCTGTTTTTGATGTTCCTAGCGGGACTGGAAACTAGCCTCGACGACCTCAAACTCAATGCGGACAAAGCTGTCATATTTGGGCTGGCTACTTTTTCGCTACCGATGATATTGGGGACAGGAGCGATGCTGCTGTTGGGATATAGCTGGCTGGCTGCAATTTTAGTCGCTTCTTGTTTCGCTACGCACACACTTTTAGCCCTGCCAATTCTCACCAAATTGGGATTGATGCGAACTCAGACTATTACTACGACTTTGGGGGGGACTTTAATTACAAATGTGTTGGGACTGTTGGTGCTGGCAATTGTTGTCAAAGCTTACAAAGGAAATCTAACTCTAGATTTTTGGCTGGTTCTCATTCCATCTCTGGCTATCTACACTTTTGCTACTTTGTGGGGAGTTCCCAAAATCGGTCGCTGGTTTTTTAAGAAATTTGGACATGACGAGAATGCCGAATTTATATTTGTATTGGCTACCCTATTTCTAGTTTCTTACGCAGCAGAACTCATTGAAATTGAGGCAATTATTGGTGCATTTTTATCGGGAATTGCCATAACTCAAATTATTCCCAAAATGAGTCCGCTGATGAATCGGATTGAGTTTATTGGCAATACGCTGTTTGTGCCATTTTTTCTGATTTCTGTGGGGATGTTAATTGACCCGCTAATTTTGGTAAAGCAGCCGCAGTCTTTGTTGGTGGCGGCCGTGATGATTTTAGCAGAGGTGGTGAGCAAGTTTTTGGCAGCTTGGATACCGGGGAAATTATTTCGTTTTGAGTTTCCGAACATTATGGTAATGTTCGGTCTTTCTGTTGCTCAAGCTGCTTCTACTTTGGCGGCGATTACGGTTGCTTTTGACATTAAATTGGTCGATCGCGTCACGGTGAATGGCATCATTGCCATGATTTTAGTAACTTGTGTCGCTTCTCCTTGGATTGTATCTCGGTGGGGTCAAGAAATGCAGCAGCCGGGGTCGAGTTTGCCGATTCCTACTGCGGGAAAGCATTCATGGGGAGAGCGAGTTTTAGTGCCTGTTGCTAATCCGAATACAGAAGATAATTTGCTGCGTTTGGCTTTGATTTTAGCAAAAACATCTCAGGGAACTTTGCTGCCACTGCATATTTTGTCCGATCGGGGGGAAGCAATTTCGCCCGCAGATAAAATGCAGCAAACTCAACTTTTGACGGCTGCGGAAACTGTGGCTAATGCGGCTGCTTGTGCGGTTGAACCGATCGCGAGGATAGATGATGCGATCGATCGTGGAATCCTGCGGAGTGCAACCGAACGCGAGGCTAGTTTAATAGTTTGCGGTTGGAAGGGATTTTCCACGACTCGCGACAATTTTTTTGGCAGCATCATTGACAATGTGGTAAGGCGATCGCCCGTACCCGTACTGATTGCTCGATTTCCCGATCCTCTCCAGAATACAGCCAGAGTTATTTTGGCGGTAACTGACAGCGAGTTGACTCGGTTTGGATTTCAGGAAACCGTGGATATTGCTAAGAGTTTAGCCGAGGAACTCAAGGCGAGTTTGCAAGTGTTGTTGGTGGCGACAAAACGGGAACAAAGCAACCAAAGTGCGGCGGAGGTGGAAATTCTCTCTGAGATACCAGTAAATCGGGTGCGGGGAAATTTTATCAAGCTAGTTTCGCAGAATTTGTTAGAACACGATTTGCTGATTTTAACAACAATTTCTCAGCAACAGAATTTGTGGGAAAAACCGGGAACTCTCAAGGAACCTGAAGCCATCGCCCGGACTCACCAAAATATTTCGATGCTTGTTGTTTATTTTCCTGTATCTTGAGGAATATTTTAACCGCAGATTACGTTAGGAATCTGCCCTCATCTGCGGTTAATATTTTAGGACTAAAGCCAACTGGCAAATTAAACAAAGGTATAGCCTTTCTCAGGAACATGAGGTGCTCTAGGGTATAGGGCATAGGGCATAGGGCATGAGGCTCTCCTCACTTTATTGAGAACTGCTATATGTAGTTGCGCTCGACTCGCTCTTTTCCTAACTAAGAGCGGACAAGCGCAACTACATACCTAAACTTTAAGCTTTATTTGTGACAATTGTATAAGTCTTATATTTAATCCTAATCCAACGGAATTGCTATAAAAAAATCCGCACCTTTGTGCGGTTCGGAAAAACACTAGATCGCTCTTTTGACTCGCGAAGTTTGTATTTTTTGGAAGGTCGATTAAAAAATCCTTCAACGGATCATCATTAGCACCCGCACAAGAAGTGCACTTAGGTACGCAATGTGCGATCGGCAAGTAAATATGCGTAGAGGCCTTGCCGATCGCACCCCGATGGAGGCAGTTTCTCGGAATCTAGGACAATTTCTCGGTATCTGGGAGAATTTTGAGAATATGGTGATCTATCCTATCTAGTTCAATAAAGTAAAAATGAGCATCAGACCCAATTTCAGATGGTTTTCTTCAGTGGCGAGTGTTTTGGGTTCGATTTCGATTAATCCTTTCAGCGGCGCGACATCCTCTGCAAAAGCGGCAGAAACGGTTGTTGTCCGCAAAGGTATTTTAGAATCGTCAATATCGGTTGCGGATTTGCGCGAACTCGCAGAAACAGGAAAAGTCCCGCCCAAACTGCAAGCTTATGCCAATCTCATGTCTGAGGAACAGCGCAGTAAAATCTTTCGGGCGTTGCAAGCGAAAATTCCCCTAAATGTAGTCGGCCTGAGCAACTTGCTAAATACGGGCATCGGCACTGCCATCCTGACGGATTTGACTACAGTGATACCCAGGCGCGACGGTGGGGGTGTGGAAGCGCTGCGAGCGGCTCTGCAGCAGGGAGCCAAAGCGCCGGAAGGCATATCGATATTGAGTTTCATAGAATCTTATCCGAGCTCGCGAGTCGTGGTGGATCTCGATCGAGCTTTCGCAGTTTTGGGAAATATGAACGCAAGTTTTTGGCAAACTCAGCGCTTTATGGCGGCGATCGCACCTCAGTTAGCACCGGTTACACCCGCGTTTAACCTGCCTTTCGATCCAACCCAGCCAGGCCCTAATTTCGTGCAGGTACGGGCGCTAGATTTGAACGATAGCGCCCGCAATCGGCGTATTCAAGTTGATGTGTATTGGTCGAAAGCTGCGACAGCCGACAAACCGACGATCGTCTTTTCTCACGGGTTGGGTTCCGTCCGCACGGATTTGCGCTACTTAGCCGAGCATTTGGCATCTCACGGCTATGTAGTAGCAGCTTTAGAACATCCGGGCAGCAATGAAACGAATACCAATGCTGCGATGGCGGGGAAGTGTCCCTTGTTAGCTCCTCAAGAGTTTTTAGATCGTCCCAAAGACATCAGTTTTGTACTCGACGAACTGACAAAATTGAACGAAACTGATGATAATTTGCAGGGGAAAATCGCGATCGACCGATCGTTAATAATTGGCTATTCCTTTGGCGGCGCTACAGCCTTGTCCTTGGCCGGCGCCGAACTGCAATTGAGCGGACTCAAACAGCGGTGTCAGGGGGATTTGATAGGGTTCAGCTTGGGCGAAGGCATTCAGTGCGCGGCGGCCGGATTGCCCGAAGAACGGTATCAATTGCGGGATGCGAGGATTAAAAGGGCGATCGCCATGAATCCGATCACATCATTACTATTTGGAGAAACTGGTTTAAGTGCAATTCAAATTCCTACCTTAATAGTAGCATCTTCTGCCGACAAAACAACTCCCGCCTTAGCCGAACAAATTGCCGGCTTTCCGAAAATTCCATCTCCTAAATGGCTAGTTGGTTTTGTAGGAGGAACCCACTTAAGCGTCAAAGATCCCAGTACAACTTTAGACCAAGTTCGCAGACCGAGCACAGGAATTACTGGCGATGAACTTGTCGGCGACCAAGCTGTTAGCATACGCAATTATATTAAAGCTGTAAGTTTGGCTACCGCCGCTCAACTGACTGCTGAAGCTGACAAATATGCAGTTTTTCTAACACCAGACTACGCGCAATTTGCTTCAACATCGGCAATCCCGGTGCGGCTAGTAACAGAAATTTCCCCGGAAATCAATGCAGTAGTGCAAACTTTTATTCAAGGGAATAAGTAGTGATTAATCATTAGTCGTTAATCATTAGTCATTAGTCATTAGTCATCAGCTAATAACTAATGATAAAGACTTGTAGTAATATCAAATAAGGTGACATGGAAATTATACTTGAGTGCGAGCCGGACGGTCGCTCCTGAGAGTGCGGAGCCACACGGGAAGCTCCCACTGCACTCGGAAAATTATGATTCCGATGTCAGCGGAAACGAGATTACGACTAGCAGCCTTTCCTTTTGTATGCGCGGTAGCTTAGCCCCCAGGGTGTATTTTCTTCTTAAGCTGTTCTGATATATTTTGTGCGTGGAAGGGCAAAATATAACCAAGCGCTTTCACAAACTCTACTCCCAAACTGCGATGCCTAAAAAAAATCTTATTCCGCTATTGCTTCTGCTGGCAGCCCTGTTTACCCTTTACGGTGACACTTTAACTTTTCTCCCCAAACCTGTAAGAGATACTAGCGTGGCAAGTCGAAAGTTTTTCGTGGGGTTGTGGCCGAATTGGTTGAGGCCGAGAGATTTCAACGAGAAAAGGGAACAGGATATTGAAAAATTGCAAAAAAGCCCTAGTCCCAGTAGGTAGTTTTGAGCTACCAGCGAGCAACCCGATTTCTTTAATAATACCTAGCCATTTTCTTGTAGGTTGAGTTAAGCCAAGCACAACCAAACATGAAGACTTGAGATTGTAGATTTTAGATTTTTCCTCCAATCTCAAATCGATTAAACTTGAGATTTTAGATTTTCCTCAAAGCAGTAAGGTGTGCATTGCACACCCTACAGATAGAGGTTATGCGTCCAGGAATATTTTAGATTAGTCCTCCATCTAAAAATCTAAAATCTAAAATCTAAAATTGATTAGGCGTGCTTTTTCAACCAGCTAAACATAGCTCGCAAATCTTTACCAACTTCTTCAATAGGATGTTCTGCTTCCTGACGGCGCATGGAGGTAAAACCTGGTTTGCCGGCTTGGTTTTCGAGAACGAATTCGCGGGCAAATTGACCCGATTGAATTTCGCTGAGAATTTTACGCATTTCGGCGCGGGTTTGATCCGTGACTATGCGGGGGCCGCGAGTTAAATCGCCGTATTCTGCGGTATTGGAGATGCTGTCGCGCATTTTGGCGAGGCCTCCTTCTACTACTAAGTCAACGATAAGTTTAACTTCGTGCAAACATTCAAAATAAGCTAATTCCGGTTGGTATCCGGCGTCAACTAAAGTTTCAAATCCAGCTTTAATTAAAGCGCTCAAACCGCCGCACAAAACTACTTGTTCGCCAAAAAGATCCGTTTCTGTTTCTTCGCGGAAAGTGGTTTCCAGGATGCCGGCTCTGGTGCCGCCAATACCTTTAGCATAGGCCATTGCCCGATCGCGCGCTTGACCGGAAGCATCTTGATATACTGCAAACAAACTCGGAACACCTTCCCCTTGTTCGTAAGTCCGGCGCACCAAGTGTCCGGGGCCTTTGGGGGCAACCATTACTACGTCTACATTGGCAGGGGGAACAACTTGGCCGAAGTGAATGTTAAAACCGTGAGCAAATGCTAAAACATTTCCTTCAGAAAGGTTCGGTTCGATTTGTTCTTTGTAAATAGTTTTTTGAACTTCATCGGGCAATAAAATCATGATGAAGTCAGCAGCGGCGGCTGCTTTGTCTACCGGGTGAACTGTTAAACCCGCGTCGGTTGCTTTGGCTGCAGATTTGCTACCGGGATACAAACCGACAACGACATTCATGCCACTGTCTTTGAGGTTGAGGGCGTGGGCGTGTCCTTGGGAACCGTAGCCGATGATAGCAATCGTTTTGTTGGCTAAGAGGTCTAGGTTCGCGTCGGTGTCGTAATACATACGGGCCATAATCCTTGTCTCCTGAGATGCAAATTGGGTGATTGACTGCAAAACTCTCATTTTATCAAAGTAGGGTGCTTTTTTTGCAGAAATTTTTCAGATTAAGATTTGGGCGAGGGAAAATAAAGGGCGATCGCGCTGAATTTCGCAGGGTTGGTCGCCGAGTCTGCGATCGTCAAATATAATTGTTAATAGCGTGCTGTGCATTTGAAAAAACCTCACATCTTGCACGATTCTCAAGAACAGGCTTTCCGGCCTGTTCCACAAGAAAATTCACTCTTTGTGGAACAGGCCGGAAAGCCTGTTCATAAAAAGCTTATTGAGAATGGTGCAACATCTCAGAAAAACGCAAATAACTAACTTTTTTCAGATGAAAATAAAAGCAATACATCATGTGGCGATTATTTGCTCGGACTACGAAGCGTCGAAGAAATTTTATGTAGAAGTCTTAGGATGTTCCATTATCAAAGAAACTTTCCGAACCGAGAGGAATTCTTACAAACTAGATTTGCAAATCGGCAACGGCGACACCATCGAACTTTTCTCATTTCCCCATCCTCCTGAAAGAGTTAACAATCCTGAAGCTTGCGGTTTGAGACATTTAGCTTTTGCAGTTGAGGACATAGAAGCATCAGTTGCTTACTTAAAATCCCAACAAGTAGAAGTAGAAAAAATTCGCCTTGACGAGATTACAGAAAAAAGGTTTACATTTTTTAGAGATCCGGACAATTTACCGTTAGAAATCTATGAAATTTAAGGAGTTTGTCTATTTTTTCAAGCCGTTATTAAGTCAAGCATTCCGTAGTGCCGACTACACAAATTGCATCATTCATTTCCAATCTAAAATCTAAAATATCCAATTGTATAATGGACAGATTAATCAGAAACACAATCACCATCGGATTGCCGACTTTAATGCTATTTCTCGCCATAGGAGCTACAGGTAAAACAGGTGACGCAGCCGTTTTTTCTGGTTTGGTCAAAGTAGGCGGTTCTTTTGGTATGCTGATCGGTTTAGGTGTGTTGGTAGTGGTAGGATTGGTTGCCAATTCTGTTAGTTATTTTGTGGTAGATAGCTTGCTGCTGAGGTTTTATCAAAAGCGGCGAGAGTTGGAACAGCCAGAACAACTGGTAATAAAAATTGATAAATTGCCGATTACCAACGACCTTAAAATCAAGCTCAAATGGGCGGTGATGCACAGCATCCCGAACAAAAAGTTTAGCTTGAAGCACGTAATTTTAAAATGGTTTATTATCGCAGCAACTGTAAATGCCGTATTGTCAATAGTCGGTTATTTGGGAGAATTAAACATTTTTTTTGAATTGAGTTCTCATTTTAAACTACAATATCTGCTGGTTGGTTTCTCTACTTTTATATTCTTCGCTCTCGTGCGCTCAAGAAAAATAGGGTTGCTGGTGAGCGCATTTTGCATTATCATTAATTTGGCGGAAATTGTTCCTTGGTATTTCCCAGGGTCAGCCTTTGTAGGACCGACTCCCGGACAACATCTGCGGATTTTGCATTCAAATGTTTTAACAAGTAATCGGCGATATTCTGAGGTGATATCCCTGGTAAAAGCAGAACAACCCGATATCGCGGTTTTTGTCGAAGTCAGCACAGTTTGGGCGAAGGAGTTAGCCGTTTTAAGCGAAATGTTTCCTTACTCTTGCCACTACCAACAATCTGAGAGATTTGGCAGTTCCATCTACAGCAAGCTGCCTTTAAAAAATCCCTCTGTTAAACCCTTTTCAAACCGAAGAAAGAGCTTGTTTGCAGAGGTTGAATTTCAAGGTAAAATCATTTCTCTGATTCTTGCTCATCCGACTGTGCCGATCAAACAGCAGAGTTTGATCGAGCGCAATCGACAGCTAGCAGGCATCGGCCAGTATGCAGCCCAAGTAAAAAATCCGCTAATTGTGGTTGGAGATTTCAATACCACAATGTGGTCGCCGTTCTACAAAAATATGGTCAAAACCGGAAATTTGCGAAATGCGCGATCGGGCTTTGGCATTTTACCGACTTGGCCGACTTTTATGCCGCTGGCTTATATTCCGATCGATCACTTTTTAGTCAGCAAAGAAATTGGTATTTTGAAGATTCGTACTGGCCGCAATGTCGGTTCGGATCATTTGCCGTTAATTACAGATTTGGTGATTTAAAGGCAGGATGCGATCGGCGATAACCTATGCTAATAATCCAAGCTGGCCGCCTGCTAATAATTCACCCTCGAAAAATTAAAGCATCCAGCGAATATGCACCAGGCCCTAAAATCGCGCTCGCAATCAGCATCAAACAGTACATAAAGGCTTTCTCCCAGCTTGGCGGTTCGCCCTTGCCATTTGGTCCTTCATACTGCCCTTGGGGAATTAAATAGGGATCGCTAGCAACAAAAGGCAACCCCTTGGATAAGTCTAAATAAATCGCGAATAGCATAGAACCGAGAATCGGCAGACTCGCTAATAGTGTGAGAAATCCAAGAATCAGACAAACTCCGCCAGCCAACATGGAGGCTGCTGAGAGAAAGCACAGAAACAGCGGCATTTTCAGAGCATCAGACCACTCTCGAAGATGTGTTATTTTTGGGTAGCCGTGCAGCAGGAATAACCCGCCGACACCCACTCTCAGCAATAACAGCGCCCAGCCGGGAAAGCCGACCAGATAGACGGGATTGAGTGAACTGAGCAGTTTGAAACTTAGTTCTGGTAGATGAGGTGAAACTTGAGCGAACAGCAGCGCGATGGCCACGCCCATAGCAAATTTATAAATCATTTTGTCCTTTCCAATCTATTGAGATATTCCAAATTGGACATCATTAAACGTCAAGTACAGATTCGTAAATAGTCGGCTATACAGCCTTTTCCCTTCTACTTATTGCACACCGCGAGTGTTGAGATCGATCGCATACAAAGAGGTGCCAGCCGCAATCAAAAGGCGATCGCGCTGGGTTCCCCCAAAAGTCAGGTTAGCGCAAGTCTCCGGTAGCGGAATTTTGCCCAAGCGAGTACCGTCGGGCGCGTACACCTGCACGCTATCTTTGGAAGTCGTAAAAATATTGCCGTGTTCGTCTGTTCGCAACCCGTCGGGTTCACCAGGATCTATGACTGCGAACACGCGGCCATTGTCCACATCGCGATCGGCTACAACATCATAGGCGCGGATGTGGTGATACCCCTGGGACATATTGAAAGCGGAACTATCCGACACATACAAGATGCTTTCGTCGGGGCTGAAGGCGAGGCCGTTGGGGCGCAACATATCCGTCACCACCGCATCGATCGCACCCGTCGCCGGATCGAAGCGGTACACAAAACATCCAGGCTGTTCCTGTTCGCCGCCGTATCCCTGGTTTGGCTGCGTGAGGCCGTAGGGGGGGTCAGTAAACCAGATCGTGCCGTCACTCTTCACTACCAGGTCATTCGGGCTGTTGAGGCGCTTGCCTTGGTAGCGATCGACTAACACCTGCCATTCGCCGCTGTGTTCGCGCCGGACGATCGCGCGCAAACCCGACGAACACGAGACAAGGCGACCTTCGCGATCGAGGTAATTGCCACTTTGATAGTCGGACGGGTCGCGCAAAACGCTCACTCCCTCACTGGGACTCCAGCGCAGCAAGCGGTTGCCGTGAGCATCGCTCCACACCACGCTATCATCTTCAGGGACATAAACCGGGCCTTCGCTCCAGACTGCACCGCTGGCAACCTTCTGGAGTGAAGCACCAGGACGCAGGAGCGATTTCATGCGATCGTCATAAATATTGATGGTTTCAAGCATTAGTATTTTCTACCATTTTAAAGGTCATTTATATCCTGAAACAATGATTAGTCAAATACAAATCAGTCTTTAGATAGAAATCTCACTTAAGCCATTAGATAGATATTAAAATTTTATCAAGAATGTTAAATTAAGCCAAGCAAAATCTATAAAAAAGTTGTTGTGCTTTGTTAACTAAATAGCAGCCTAGACCTTTTTTAGATATAATCAACATCTAAATTTCTGCTTCTTTAAATCCTTCATACTCTCAATAGGATTAGTGCAATGGCGAACTTGGTCGCAACCCAACCTTTTGCCGCTGTGCCTTCACTGCCAGCCGAAAAATCTGCTGGCAATCTAGAGCTAATAGCGCTATTCGAGGATGCCATGCCGATCGGTGTTGCGGTATCCAAGCAAGGGCGAATTTTCATCAGTTACCCCCGTCTGGTTGACAATGTAGAATTCACCGTTGCGGAACTCAAACAGCCGCGAGAAAAAAACGGCAATCCCGTTCCCTATCCGAATGCAGAAATCCACAAGTTAGATTCAGCTTCGCCCTCAGAACGGTTGCTGTGCGTTCAAGGTATGACCATCGACGCGCGCGATCGCCTTTGGCTGTTAGACCACGCAAAAATTAAACAAAACTCAGTTCCTCCCGGCGGCCCGAAACTGGTGGGAATTGACCTGGATGGCGATCGTATTGTCAAAAAAATTCTCTTTCCCGAATCCGTCGCCTCTGCCAATTCTACCCTCAATGATGTGCGCGTCGATCTGCGCTGGGGAGAAGAAGGAGTTGCATTTATTACCGACTCATCGGAAGAAGGGCCTAACGGCATTGTTGTCGTAGATTTAGCCTCTGGAAAAAGTTGGCGCAAACTCAATGACCATCCTTCAACTAAACCAATTCCAGGCTTTTTGCCAGTAGTTGAAGGTCAACCGATGATGGTGCGCCACGCAGGTAAACCGCCGAAGCACATTCACACTGGTAGCGATGGTATTGCCCTCAGCGGTGACGGTCAAATGCTGTTTTATTGTCCTCTGGCAAGTCGGCACCTTTACAGCGTCAGCATAGAAGCATTAGTTGATCAAAATCTACCTGATGAAGACGTTGCCGCAACAGTCATCGATCGCGGTGAAAAAGGCGCTTCCGGCGGCATGGTTTCCGATGCAAAAAATCGCCTTTATGTGACGAACTACGAAAACAATTCGATTTTGCGCCGCCTCCCCGATGGTACGTGGGAAACAGTCGCACACGATGCGCGAATGCTTTGGCCCAATTGCCTTTTTGTTGCCCAAGATGGCTATCTCTACTT
This sequence comes from Microcoleus sp. Pol11C3, assembly GCF_036701485.1. Classification (NCBI taxonomy): domain Bacteria; kingdom Bacillati; phylum Cyanobacteriota; class Cyanophyceae; order Oscillatoriales; family Microcoleaceae; genus Microcoleus; species Microcoleus sp. Pol11C3. The sequence continues at coordinate 12,186 of NZ_JAUBQW010000142.1, forward strand.
TACTGTAGATCAGTGGAATAGGAACCCCAGCTATCATAATGGGCAAGACTTGCGCGAGAAACCTTACAGCCTATTTCGCATCCAAATTGATGCAGGGCAAGTCTTGCTCGGTCGCAGCTAAAATCACGTTTCTAATTTCAAACTTTACTGTAAAACCACCTGTAAATATCAAGGAGATTGACAATGCCAGACGTTGTAGATACTGCAATCAATGCCGGTACTTTCGCTACTTTAGTAACAGCTCTCAATGTGGCTGGCTTAGCAGAGGGTTTAAAAGCAGAAGGCCCTTTCACCGTCTTTGCACCAACTGATGAAGCGTTTTCTAAATTGCCATCGGGAACTGTAGAAGCTTTGCTGGAAAATATCCCGGCTCTGATTAAAGTTTTAACTTATCATGTCATTCCCGACCAAAAAATCACAGCAGCAGAAATGGGCAAAACTGATTCTGTCACCACCTCAGAAGGTTCAACGCTCAAGATTAATACCTCTGATGGAGTTAAAGTAAACGATGCTAAGGTAATCACGCCCGATGTGGAAGCAGATAACGGTGTAATTCACATCATTGATACTGTTTTGATTCCTGAATCTCTGGGTAAGCTTGAACCAGTGAGCTAAGGTAAAATTATTCTCAAACCAGCACAATTTGGTAAAGACTTGGCAATGGTAAATCCGGCGAACCACTACGATATCATCATTATTGGGACGGGAGCGGGTGGAGGTACGCTCGCTCACCGTCTAGCACCAACTGGTAAAAAGATTTTGGTGCTAGAACGAGGCGACTTTTTGCCCCGGGAAAAAGCAAATTGGAGTGCGCTAGAAGTTTATCAAAAAGAGCGTTACCACACGAATGAGCGCTGGTACGACAGGGAAGGTAAGGAGTTTCGACCCCAGACTGGCTATTGGGTTGGTGGCAATACAAAAGTTTATGGTGCGGCTCTCTTACGACTGCGCGAGCGAGATTTCGATCGCGTAATTCACAAGCAAGGATTTTCTCCAGAATGGCCGCTCAAATACGCAGATTTTGAGCCGTATTACACGCAAGCTGAAGCACTCTATGACGTTCATGGAGCGCGAGGGACCGATCCGACTGAACCGCCGTGCAGCCAACCTTATGCTTATCCTGCTGTCAGTCACGAACCTGATATGCAGGTACTCGCAGATGATATTCGAGAACTTGGCTACAATCCGTTTAATTTGCCGTTAGGATTAAAGCTGAATGAGGGCGATCGCACAAACAGCCCTTGCATTCGCTGCGATACATTTGACGGCTATCCTTGTTTAGTAGGTGCGAAAGCTGATGCGGATGTGAATGCGATTCGTCCTACCCGTGAAATGTATGCCAATCTTACCCTCATAACTAATGCAAAAGTCCTGCGACTGCATACCAGCGAGTCAGGGCGAGAGGTGACAGGGGTAGAAACAGAAATTTTAGGGGAGCGACAGCAGTTTACAGGCGATATTGTGGTGGTTTCCTGCGGTGCGATTAATTCGGCTGTCTTGTTATTGCAATCTGCTAACGAACAGCACCCCAATGGATTAGCAAATAGTTCCGATCAGGTGGGGCGGAATTTGATGAAACATCTGGCAACCGCTCTAGTTTCCATGCACCTAGAAGTGAATCAAGCTAACTTTCAAAAAACCATTGCTGTCAACGATTATTACTGGGGAGAGCCGGATTTTCCTTATCCAATGGGCATGGTACAAAATACGGGCAATGTGTTAGCTGATATGCTGCCGGCTGAGGCTCCGGCGCTGATGGCTCCGCTGGTAAAATTGATTCCTGAATATGAGCGGCATTTGATTGCTGAGCGCTCGGTTGGTTGGTGGTTGCAAACAGAAGATTTGCCAGATCTAAATAATCGCGTGCGGGTGGCGGGCGACAAGATTAACCTCGATTATACGCCGAACAATACCGAAGCAGGCGATCGGCTAATTCACCGCTGGACTTCTGTACTCAAATCCCTCAACCGTTGTTGCGCCAAGCACGTCATTCCCTTTAGCCTGTATCCTCGCGCCCAGATGCCGGTACAATCAGTTGGTCATCAATGCGGCACTTGTCGGTTTGGTACAGACTCCAAAACCTCAGTCCTTGACCTGAATTGCCGCACTCATGATGTTGATAATCTCTATGTTGTGGATGGCAGTTTTTTCCCTTCCAATTCAGGTGTTAACCCGACGCTGACGATTATGGCAAATGCGCTGCGGGTTGGGGATCACCTAGCGCAAAAGCTGAAGTAGCCACGGGCAAATTCGTTGTTCATGGTGATATAACTAACAGTCAATGAAACAAGAGCTTTTCATCGAATCACTCATCAACCTGTTATTGCCTCTGGGCCTGATTTTTGGGCTGGTACTTCTGTTGAGCCTCAATGTTGGAGGAGGGGCGTCAGTAGAAAGTGCAGCTATTCCTTTGGAGTCCTGGCTCAAGCTAATCGTGGGCTATTTGGCAGCAGGAGCAGAAATTGCGGCTGCAATTGTCATTGGCCTGGGTATCATTCGGGGAATTTGGGAGTATCTGCATCAGTTGTTATTCCGTTCGAGATACCATGTAGATGCAACTGAAGGTATTCGTCTGAAACTGGGACGAGTGCTGGCATTGGGGCTGGAATTTACGGTAGCGAGTGATATCCTGCGCACCGCAGTTGCACCAACCCGCCAGGATATTTTGAATTTAGGGGCGATCGTTCTGCTGCGAACGCTGTTGAACTATTTCTTAGAGCGTGAGATCAGGCAGGGAGAGCAGCGCCGTTTCAATGAGAAGAGCGCAATCGCAAAGGAAGCATGAGTGGAAATCGTTCCAGCTTAAAACCAATAGAAGGTGCAAATCGATCCATAAGGCGCAGGTTAACTCTCAAGGGTGAGCTCGCATTGGCCGTAGCACCCACTGCAATTGTGTTGGGCGTATTCGCTTTGGTCGAAGTGCTAAGTCGCCAACGCCTTTTATTTGCCTCCCTTGCTTCTAGTGCGTTTCTAATTTACCTAGATCCCCAGCACGGTACGAACACTATGCGAACGCTGAGCCTTGCTCAAATAATGGCCGCAACAATTGGCTGGATTGCGTACATGATTTTTGGTTCTGGATATCTCTCTGGTGGCATAGCTATGGTGGTGACAATCGTCCTGATGATCCTGCTGGATGTCGTCCATCCCCCTGCCGTCTCTACTTCCCTAAGTTTTGCTTTGAAGCTTAGCGGGTGACAAGGCACCTCTAGTCTAAACAGGACAAAGGTTTGAGAGAATGGTAAGGTAAAAAAATAAGGAG
>NZ_JAUBQW010000143.1:0-15301 GCF_036701485.1 Microcoleus sp. Pol11C3
TCTATCCTTGCTCTTCGCTGTGCTTATCTCAACGGTCAACTTTCAATTTGATGTATTTGCCAAAGTGAGATGCACCCAACAACATCTGCATTCGAGCGGTTGACTAAATGGTGTCCGTCTGAATCACCCGCCGGAAAACCCGCCGCCATACCCGGTTTCAGCACTTGCTCTCCCAAATTTGTAATCAGAGTAACTTCCCCTTCCAGAACATAGATTAACTCATCTTGACGGGTATGCCAGTGTCTGAGAGCAGAACAACTTCCCGGTGCAAGTCTCACCAAATTTACCCCAAAATTCTGCAATCCGGCAGCATCCCCCAAGCGTTTTTTCACTCTCCCCGCAACAGCAGATTGGAATTGCTGAGGGTACTTGGAACCCGTAATTTCCGGCACATTTTTAGGATCGATAATCCTAAAAAATTCCTTTCACTAATTGCCCCATCTTATCCCCAAAATTTTAGCTATTCTAAAGGTTTCAAAGTAGTAGGGTTTTCCCGAATCGGTTTAATAAAACGGCTGTTCGCCCGCACAAAACAATTGCCTTTTTGCGTGGAAACAGGGAGCCAACCCTTGCCTTGATTGTCAGAAATCATAATTTGATTGGCATTATTTCCCGTCACCGCTTCCAAGCGCTGTCCCCGCCGAAAAACAGTCACCACAGGCCACTGCGAAACATTATGTTTATTTCTTTCAAACAACTCATCAGGCGCATTTAAACCGTCTACAGAAATTGAGCGAAATCTCTGAGCCATCCGGCAATTCAACCCTTTAGGATCAGAGTCAACAACCAACCAATTTACCTGCCTGTTGCCCCGCTGTCTCGCAGGCGGCACCGGATAATCACCTTGCTTATTAGCAACAGGTATTGCTGAGGCTAAATTAGCCCCCATTCCTAAAATCCAAGCCGCTGCGAGAAAGACAATTCTAATTTCTGCTTTCATTGCTACCAAAAATCCTTTAATTCGATCTCATCATAATTTTATAGTACCTGCCACCTCCCCGTCACTTTCGCATCCCACCTCCGACAGTTCCCGCAAACCATTAAGAATGTGTTATAAATATTGAGATTCATTAAGAAATATTGCTCAAATGCTCGTTTCCCCCTCCGGCGTCAGCAAACTCAAAGAATCTTTAAAAGAAAAAGTATTCTTTGGGAATGAGCCAACCCCCGAACTCATAGCCATCTTACTGATTTACTTCGTCCAAGGCATTCTCGGACTAGCCCGCTTAGCCGTCAGCTTCTTTCTCAAAGACGAACTAGGTATGAGTCCGGCAGAAGTCTCGGCCATGCTGGGCGTCGTAGCCCTGCCTTGGATTATCAAACCCGTGTTCGGCTTCATGTCGGACGGCTTGCCGATATTAGGCTACCGCAGACGCCCTTACATCGTTCTCTCCGGGCTGCTGGGAACCTTAGCATGGGTGAGCCTCGCAACAATTGTACACACACCGCTGGCAGCTACAGGCGCGATCGCCCTGAGTTCCCTCTCCCTCGCCGTCAGCGACGTAATCGCCGACTCCCTGGTAGTCGAAAGGGCCAGAAAAGAATCCGTTACCGACGCAGGTTCCCTGCAATCCTTGTCTTGGGGCGCTGCAGCCCTCGGCGGACTAATTACCGCCTACCTCAGCGGTTCCCTGCTGCAACACTTCAGCAGCCACACAATATTTTTAATCACCGCATCTTTCCCGCTAATTGTATCAGCAACAGCTTGGTTAATTGCCGAAGAAAAAACCAACAAAAGAACCGACTTTGAAACTGTCAAAGACCAACTAAAACAACTACGGCAAGCTGTTACCCAAAAAACAATTTGGCTGCCCACCGCCTTTCTCTTCCTCTTGCAAGCCACCCCAAGCTCAGACTCCGCCTTCTTCTTTTTCACCACCAACGAATTAGGCTTTCAACCAGAATTTCTCGGCCGAGTGCGCCTCGTTACCAGCATTGCCGCCCTCGCAGGCGTCTGGCTGTTTCAGCGCTTCCTCAAAACAGTTCCATTTCGAGTAATTTTTGGCTGGTCAACGGTCATTGCGACTGCTTTGGGCATGACTACTTTATTATTAGTAACTCATGCGAACCGAGCTTTAGGAATTGACGATCAATGGTTCAGCATCGGAGACAGCCTGATCCTGACAGTAATCGGACAAATTGCTTATATGCCGATACTGGTACTCTCCGCCCGGTTGTGTCCCCCAGGCGTCGAAGCAACTTTATTTGCCGTGTTGATGTCAGTCACCAACTTAGCAGGACTTATTTCCCACGAAGGCGGTGCACTTTTAACCCACTTGCTAGGAATTACCGATCGCAATTTCGATAACCTCTGGCTGCTAGTCATCATCACAAACCTGTCCACACTTCTGCCCCTACTGTTCTTAAATTGGCTGCCCGCCGAGAGTACAGAAAGCGGCGATCCAAACAATCAAAAGTCTCTCCCCGTATTAGAACCAGAACTGGGCAGTTCCAAACCAGGCGGACAGCATTTCATGCCCGAATACTTTCCCGACTTAGTACCGACAGTAAGGTCACAAAGTCGCACGGCAGATAGCAAATAAAGGAAGTTCGGCAACGGATTTTTTAACGGATGTAACGGATGAATTAAAGTGTGTTTTCCAATTTTATGAGTCTCCCACTTTCTTTCTCTCTGTGCCCTCTGTGTTCTCTGCGGTTAAATCAATAAAAGCTTATTCTACCAATGCAAAACTTACAACTTTCCCCACCTCAAACAGCCGCCCCAAACCCATCATACGATCGCACAGACTGGCAGCGCGGCTACGAATCCCAACCCAACGAATCCGACTACTGGATTGACGACATAGAAGGCGAAATCCCCGCCGACATGCAAGGCACATTCTTTCGCAACGGGCCCGGATTATTGGATGTCAACGGCCAGCGCATCCACCATCCGTTTGACGGCGACGGGATGATTTGTGCGATCGCAATATCCGAAGGCCGCGCCCATTTTCGCAACCGATTCATACACACAGAAGGCTATCTCGCCGAACAAAAAGCCGGAAAAATTCTCCACCGAGGCGTTTTCGGCACACAGAAACCGGGGGGCTGGCTAGCCAACATCTTTGATGTCAAAATCAAAAACATTGCCAACACCAACATCATTTATTGGGGCGACAAACTGCTAGCACTTTGGGAAGCAGCACAGCCCTACAGACTCGACCCCCGCACCCTAGAAACACTCGGCTTAGACACCCTAGACGGCATTTTACAACCCGGTGAAGCCTTCGCCGCCCACCCCAGAATTGAAAAAGGGAAAAATGGCAAAGGAGACAGATTAGTAAACTTTTCTGTCAAGCCCGGTTTGTCGAGTACCATCACGATTTACGAACTCGACGAAAGCGGCAAACTTTTGCAGCGTCACGCCCATGCAATACCGGGTTTTGCCTTCCTGCACGACATGGTAATTACCCCGAATTACTGCATATTCTTCCAAAATCCCGTCAGCTTCAATCCGCTGCTTTTCTTGTTAGGATTTCGGAGTGCCTCCCAGTGCATTCAATTTTCGCCAAACAAGCCAACGCAAGCAATTTTAATTCCCCGCAACGGCACTGACGAGGTGAAGATATTAGAAACCGAATCTTGTTTTGTCTTCCACCACTGCAACGCATGGGAAGAAGGAGGCGAAGTTTTTGTAGATTCAGTTTGTTACGAATCATTCCCAACGGTAGAGGCGGACGGCGATTTTCGCGAGATTGATTTTGACAGCGTTCCAGCGGGGGAATTGTGGCGGTTTAAGTTAAATTTGCAAGACAAAACGGTGCAGCATCAAGTTGTTGAAACTAGGTGCTGCGAGTTTCCAACTTTGCATCCCAATAATGTCGGACAACCTTACCGATATCTTTATATCGGTGCTGCGGATGCTCCCACGGGGAATGCTCCTTTGCAAGCTATCCTCAAAATGGATTTCGTGACTGGTGAAAGGCAAATTTGGAGTGCGGCACCGCGCGGTTTTGCGGGGGAACCGGTGTTTGTTACCCGTCCCGATGCTGTTGCTGAGGATGACGGCTGGCTGCTGGTTTTAATGTATGATGCAGCTAATCATCGATCGACCTTAGTGATTTTAGATGCTCGCGATATCACCAAAGGGCCCCTAGCGCGCTTGCATTTAAAACAGCACATTCCCTACGGTTTGCACGGCAGTTTTACACCAAATGTACTGCTTCCTGTCGGTTCGTAGTTGCGCTACTATGGGCGGGCAAGATGCCCACCCCACAAGAAGGAAAATTCATCTCTTGTGGAACAGGCATCTTGCCTGTTCGTAAACAAGTAATTGAGAATGGTGCAATATCTCACTTTTAACCGACTTTAGCTATGAGCCAGGGGTTTAAACCCCTGGCTGACTGACTGACTGCGGAAACTGCGACAAATACTAACAACTATTAAAAATGTAAAATCTCCATAATAAATGCAAACTGTCAACAAATTTACTCTCAAAAAAATACTTATTTTAATTTGCAGCCTCGCCGTAAGTTTGACAATTATCTTATCTATTTACTCTCATAATGCTAACGCCCAAGAGCCTTACAGACCGTCTCAAGATACCGCTGCGCCCCTCAAAGGATTGGTTGAGGTCAAAATGACGGTAATTGCCGTTGATCCCATTAAAAATGAATTAGAAGCCCGCTTGCAGTTTGAACTCAAAGGTATTTATAAAAAAGGGCCAACTTACCCGGCTCAAGACTTGTTAATGACAGTTAACGGCGCAAATGTACAGGATTCGGAAATTACCTTTAAAGAAGGCAAACCGATGATTGTCCCTGCATTGAAGTTTAACTTAGTCAAAGGAAAAATTAACAATTACCCGTTTGATAGGCACATTGCTAAAGTAGCTATTTCGATTGACCCGCTGCCTTCGATTGGTAAAAAGTTTGCTCCATTTGAACTGAATCCCGTGCCGCTGGAATTTAATTTTCATGCCGATGTTCCAGGTTTCGACATCAGTTATAAGCCGATGGAAGAGAATTCATCTATCTTTATTTATATCGATGTTTCTGCAACTCGCTCAATCCCGGTGAAATTCTTTGCCTTAGTGATTATTGTGATCATGTGGGTGCTGTCAATTATGGCATTGTTGCTAGCATTGAAAGTGATGAAATCTGGCAAGTTACCGGAAGTGGGAATGCTGAGTTGGACGGGTGTGATGCTGTTTGCTTTTCCCGCTATTCGCAATGCTCAACCGGGGGTGCCCCCGGTGGGAACTGCAAGCGATTTTCTTTCGTTTTTTTGGACGGAAATTATAGTTGTGGTGGCCTTAGTTATTATTGGTAGCTGTTGGCTACAACGCTATCACCCACCGAGTGAATGATTTGAGATTTGAGATTTGAGATTTGAATAATTTAGCCGAGAGATAAATCAGGGGGCTTTTTCCCTGGATACTTTCAATTAACAGTCAACAGTCAACAATTAACTAAATTCAAATATTCAATGTTTGACTTCCAAATTCTCAATATCCTTTGCAGGTACGCCCAAACCGCGCAAGATAGTAAAAGCAATAATTCGATATCCCGAGGGATTGGGATGAACTCCATCTGTGGCTAACAAATTCAGAGTCTTGCCCGCGTGTTTTTGATACGTGCCGATAACTTCCCGACAAGGCCCATTCAAATCGATAAACAAGCACTGATTCTGCAACGCAATTTCTCGCATGGCGGCAATATACTCTTGCAACCTGCGATTTTCTGGGCCGTCGAGAATTTCGCCGATCGGAGTAGGAGAAAGCAGTACAACTCGAATTCCTGCCGCTTTTGCCGCCAGCACCATTTGAGTTATTTTCTCCCGATATTCTGCCAGTGGCACTCCCGTGGGCAACTTGCCTTGCGGATAAAACCGCAGGTTTTGGAAGTCGAAGAAAGCGTGCCAAACGTCATTGACTCCGACATTAATCATCACTAAATCTGGCTTTTGGTCGATCGCATCTTTCTGGAAGCGCGCTTGCATATCAGTCGCCTTGTTACCGGAGATTCCGGCGTTGACGATTTCGATTTGGCGATCGGGATAAAGGGCATTCAGATAGCGTTCCAGCAGCCAAACGTAACCTCCGGGGTATTTACCAGCCTCGGTGATGCTGTCCCCCACTATCACAATTTTGCGCTTGCCGGCGATCACGTTTTGGATTTCTGGTGGCGGCGTTGCTTCGGATACGGATTCTTTAAACACGGGAATTAAGGAGTGAGGAATGTTGAAGGCGATAATAGCAGCAATTACGGCGAGGACAAGTCTAATTAAAACTTGCCTCAGCCGGGGTTTGGGACGGGGCGATCGCGCATTTGCAGACATTATGCAGTTTTTTACTCAAAGTCTAACTATTTATGCCTGCAATAATATTATCCATTTTTAGTTTTTTTGTCACTTATTTCAATAAGTCAGTCCTGGACTAACAAAAACCTGGTTTGGACGCCCAATCCGAAGTTATAACCCTTAAGCCATAAACCTAGTTGTTGACCCCGCCTGCCTAAGTTGTACACGTGAAATTACTGAGGTTTTTGTCGCCCTCATCTGTCGGTGTAATTGCCATCACTAAAAAGTTTGCCAAATATCACATGATTTCTGCTACTTACAGCACAACTTTATCAGGTGATCGCAGTTTATAATAATATTGATTAGTTCAGGAAACAAGTTTTCATGAGAGGTTAAAGCAATGGTAGCAAATTCAAATTTTTTATATCCTCAAAATCGCTATTACGGTGAAGTAAAGCCAGAGAATTTGGTATTTAATGCGAATTTACAAGAGTTTTCTCAGCGAGTGGGTTACATCAGTTCCTTGACATCTAACGGTAAAATCTCTGTGGAACAGGCATTTACTCAGATCCAAACACTGTGGGAACAGGTGGAAAAGTCCAAAAAGCAGTTGGGAATTGGCGAAAATCCATTTTCCACTTGAATAATTAGCGGTTGGCTTGAAAGTTGAGTTACGCGCCATTGATGCCGATCGATAAATCCACAGCTTAAGATGAAAAAGTAGCTAGTGGCGATCGACCTTTTTGCCTATGAGTTCCGACCTAGTTCCTCTCCTTCCCAAAGTATCCGTCGGCCGCCGCGCCGCGGCCCTCTGCATCGACGGAATCGCAGTTGGGCTGCCCAGTTTGCTTCTGGGCAATAATTTGATCGTCCAAACCATATTTTTTGTTCTGCTGTGGCTGATCATGCGCGTAGCCATCGTCAGGAAAAACCAAGGTCAAAGTCTGGGGCGCTGGGCCTTGGACATGAAAATTGCCGATACCAGATTTTTTAGGACTCCCGGAGTGCAAGAACTGTGCAAGCGCGAGGCATTGCTGGGCTTTTGCGTGGCCTTAGCCTTCGCAGGTATAGCTCGACTCACATCTACCAACGCCGCCGTCTTGCTACTGATGCTGCCCCTGGCGATCGACTGTAGCGTTGCCTTCAACTCCGCCGACAGGTTTCCCCAAGCTTTCCACGATCGCATCGGCCGGACGATGGTCGTCGGAACCCGCCGTGGCTACTCCCTCGACATCAAAGTTAGAAGATTACTTGACCAAGTGCAGAGCAATGTGAGAAGATAATAAATTGTGTTTAAATTAGTCGAAATTTATTTAGAATTATGGCTAAAGGCGTCCGCATCATAATTACTCTAGAGTGTACTGAGTGCCGTACAAACGTAAGCAAACGCTCCAAAGGCGTGTCTCGGTACACCACCACCAAGAACCGTCGCAACACGACGGCGCGGCTGGAACTCAAAAAGTTCTGCCCCCACTGCAACAGCCACACTGCCCACAAAGAGATCAAGTAGTGATTAGTCATTAGTCCTGAGTCATCAGTCATCAGTCATCAGTTGTTGGCAATTGATATTGATCCGCGAAAAGCAGATAACTAACCAATGCTTTCCTGACGGCTAGCAACTAACGGCTAATAACTAACAACTCACCATCAACAGTCAACAGTCAACAAACAACAAACTATGACTTACTTTCGCCGGCGCGTTTCGCCCATCAAACCAGGAGACCCGATCGACTACAAAGATGTCGATTTGCTCAAAAAATACGTCACAGAACGCGGTAAAATTTTGCCCCGCCGGATTACAGGTTTGACTGCAAAACAGCAGCGAGACCTGACCAGAAGCATCAAAAGAGCAAGAATTGTAGCTTTGATGCCCTTCGTAAACCAAGAAGGTTAACAGGATTTGGGATTTTGGGTTTTAGATTTTGGACTGGGAATAAGACTTGCGCGAAAAGAACGTCTTTCTGTCATTAATAGTGCAGCAAGAAGGCAGCGAAAAAATCGCAAAATAGGGTTAATCGTCGCCGGAGCGCAAGTCTTAATCACAAGTCAAAAGTTAAAAAAAAAGCAAGAACAAAAAACAACTTTTTAGATTTTAACTTTCACAATTGACCAGAAAAATTGCCAATCTCCAAAATCTAAAATCGCAAGCTCGAAACTCGATAAGTGGCTACTGTAAAAATCCAAAATCTCAAATATAAAGCTGGCAAGTGGAGAAGGGAACGTTAGTAGAATTTAGAGTGCACGGCGACCGCCGTCTGGCAGTTGCCGATCGCCCCGACGGCAAGAAAAACTGGGTAGTGGTAGACGAAAACGGTCAACCGCACAGCATACCGCCCAAACAAATCACCTACGAAGTAGTCGGAGAAACTTACAAACCCTCCGACATTCCCAAATTTCTTAAAGAAGTAGAAGCCTACTCAGATCCGTCGAGTTTGGAAGTCGCTTGGGAAATTTTAGTCGGTGACGGAGAAACAGCAGATCCCGAATCCCTGGCAATGCTGCTATTTTCCGATCGCAGTCCGGCCCAGTGTTACGCGGCTTACTGTTTGCTATCAACAGACAAACTGTATTTCAAACAAAAGGGGGATCGCTACGAACCGCGATCGGCGGCCCAAGTAGCGGAAATCAAACACCAGCAAGAAGTAGAACAGCAGCGACACCAAGAATCCCAAGGATTTTGGGATCGAGTCAAACAGCGGCTGGCAGGAAAAAATGTAGATTGGGAAAATAGCGATCGAACTCGCCTCGACGCCCTAGAACGCTTTGCCCTCCTGGGAGAAGAAGCAACGCACCGCACCCCTGCCTTAGAAACTTTAGCCAGCTTAGAACGTTCCGAAAACCCCGAAGCAGCATTTGGGCTCCTAGTCGAGCTCGGCCTGTGGAGTAGCCACGAAAACCTGTTTTTGCGGCGCAGCCAAATTCCCCTACAATTCTCCGCAAAGGTATTAGAAGTGGCCCAACGCTGCCTAGAAAATCCCCCAACCGACTCGGACACAAATCGTCTCGATTTAACTCACCTCAAGGTTTACACGATCGACGACGAAAGCACCACCGAAATCGACGACGGCCTCAGCTTAGAATTCCTCGAAAACGGCCAGCAGCGGATCTGGATACACATCGCCGATCCTACCCGCTTGCTTTCCCCCGGAGACGAACTCGACCTCGAAGCTAGAAAGCGCACCACCACGGTTTATCTGCCAACGGGAATGATTCCCATGTTTCCCCCTGCTTTGGCAACCGGGCCGATGAGTTTAATTCAAGGCAAAGAGTGCAGCGCCCTCAGCTTCAGCGTCACCTTAGACGAACTCGGCGCGGCTCAAGATTACAGTATCCACATCAGCACCATAAAACCCACCTACCGCTTGACCTACGATGACGTAGACGAAATGCTGGAGTTGGGAATCGAAGCAGAACCGGAAATAGCAGCGATCGCCTCTGCAGCAAAACTGCGCCAAAAATGGCGGGAAGCCCAAGGCGCAATCAGCATTTTCATGCCCGAATCAGTCATCAAAGTCAACGGCGACGACATCAAAATCCACGTCATCGACGACTCCATCGCCCGGATGCTAGTAGCCGAAATGATGATTTTAGCCGGCGAACTAGCCGCCCGCTACGGTCAAGCTCACAGCCTGCCCATACCCTACCGCTATCAGCCACAGCCCGAACTCCCTCCCGATGAAGAACTGCTAGCCGTTCCCGCAGGCCCAGCCCGCGCTTGCGCCGTGCGCCGCTGTATGCCCCGCAGCGAAATGGGCCTCACCCCCGGACGCCACGCCGGCTTGGGTTTGGAATTGTACACCCAAGTTACTTCCCCGATCCGCCGCTATACCGACTTGCTGACTCACTTCCAAATCAAAGCCCACCTGCGGGGCGAACCACTGCCTTTTTCCGCTGAAGAAATACAGGACATTGTGATGTGTCTCGGCACCGCAGTTAAAGAAGCATCCACCGTCGAACGCCAAACTAACCGCTATTGGGGATTGGAATATTTGCGGCGTAATCCCGATGAAGTTTGGGAAGCTTTAATGCTGCGCTGGCTGAGGGAAGACAGCAATCTTGGATTGATTTTATTGGAAGAGTTGGGTTTAGAATTGGCAATGCGATTTGGTCGATCGGTCGCCATAGGCGATCGGCTAGAAGTCAAAGTCACCCACTGCGATCCGCGATCGGATGTCATTAACTTCCAGGAAATGATATTTGAAGCCGCACAATAGGATTTTAGATTTTAGATTTTGGATTGCAAAAATCTGTGTTGAAGGCTAAAACTGAGGATAAATCTCGTTTTTAGTCGAGTTTGTGACCCCCTAGCATCCTCCTTGTCAAGGGCAGGGGGGTAAAAAAGATGATGGTTTCATATCTAGTCCTGTAAAATAATCGTAATTCTTGTCAGGGCTAGTTCACCCCCGATCTGTAATATCAGCCAGAAATCCCGTAAACCCGCCCCGACCAAAATATTGGGGTCGATCGACTGGACATGATATCCGATCCAAGACGGGTAATACTTTTGACCTTAAGTTGACACGCTTTGCTATCTCCTCTCTTCCTCCGTGTCCTCTGTGTCCTCTGCGGTTAATAAAAAAAACTTCAGCATTCTAAAAATTGGAAGTTTTTACCCCGACCTAGTAATCTAAAATCTAAAATTTAAAATTTAAAATCGCAAAATGCCCAATTCAATTAGCCAAGTTCAGCCGCCGCTGGAATTCATACCCCCAGCCTACAACCCGCTAGTGGTGCAAGGTTGTAAGCAAATATTCCCCTGGTGGCTGCGATTTCGGACGAGTATCAGCCACGTTCAAGCCGAAAACGTCGAAACCCTCGCCGAACTATTCCACCAATTTCAAAATCAGAAAGTTCGCTTCTTGCTAGCCTTCCGCCACCCCAACTCAGACGATCCCTACTGTTTGGGACAACTAATTTGGAAACTCGTTCCCCAGGTAGCGCGCGCCAAAGGTATTCCCCTGCAATTCCCGGTACATTCCCACTTTATCTACGATCGCGGCATTCCCCTGTGGGCCGGTGCGGGAGTCGGCTGGTTGTATTCCCGCCTCGGTGGCACTCCGATTGTTCGCGGTAAAATCGATCGCCCCGGATTGCGATCGGCCCGTGATTTATTTGCCAACAGCCAATTCCCGATCGCCGCCGCCCCAGAAGGCGCCACCAACGGTCACAATGAAATAGTTAGTCCCCTCGAACCGGGAATTGCTCAAATGGGTTTCTGGTGCGTTGAAGATTTGCTGAAAGCCGGACGCACTGAAAAAGTTTTAATTGTGCCTATCGGCATTCAATACCGCTATGTCAACCCACCTTGGCAACCCCTAGAAAAACTTTTAACTCAATTAGAAATTGATTGCGGACTGCCACCTTTAGAACGCACCGAAATCGATAATTTAGAGACTGCAAATCCCGACTCCGAAAACCACAATCACAAATTCCAATATCTGCGCCTGATTCGAGTGGGCAGCCATTTGCTATCAGTAATGGAAGACTTTTACAGCCGTTTTTATCATAAAAAATTCCCCCAAAAGATATCTATTTTACCATCATCAGTTTCCGAACAAACGACCAATATTTTTGACAATGAAGTAATGATAGCTCGACTGAAAGCACTGTTAGACGTGGGTTTGCAAGTAGCAGAAGAATATTTTAACTTAAAGCCCAAAGGCAGTTTAATAGACCGCTGCCGCCGTCTGGAACAAGCAGGCTGGGAGTATATTTATCGAGAAGATATCAAAGATATTGCAGCACTTTCTCCCTTAGAAAGAGGATTAGCCGATCGCCTCGCTGAAGAAGCAAGTCTTCGGATGTGGCACATGAGACTTGTAGAAAGTTTCGTGTCGGTCACGGGCAGGTATGTCGCAGAACAACTGACAGCAGAACGTTTGGCAGAAACAACTTTACTGCTGTGGGATGTACTGGCTCGCATCAAAGGGGGAAATCCTTTCGGCAGACCGAAGTTGGGCAAACAGCAGGTACAAATGACCGTGGGCGAACCCATATCAGTGAGCGATCGTGGGGATCGATATCAAACCAGCCGCAGGTTAGCAGTTGCCGAACTCACTCAAGACTTGCAATCAGCTTTAGAAGCAATGATTAAATCTTAATTACTCCGATAAGGAAGAGCTTCTAGGGAAGAAGGAATATATATTTTTCTTCACTACTTTTTTTTGTGGTGAATTATAAACAGATTGTTATAGACTTTTGGAATAGGTCTAATGAACCGCAAACGCTCGCTCGACAATGAACCAATAAAAATTAGCGATGACTAACAAACCTATCGATTTGTCTACTAACTCAATTAAAATAAAACTGCTGAATAATTTAGCGCAGGAATTGCTCACACCGCTCACTTCTGTCCTCGGCATGGCAAGCGTGTTGAAACAAGAAATTTATGGCCCCTTAACGAGCAAGCAAAAAGAATATATTGACGTGATCCAAGACAGCAGCCGCTCTTTGCGATCGCTAGTTGAAGAAATTTTGGAACTGGCAGAACTAGATGATTCCGCTTTCACCTTGAAGCGAACCGCAGTCGATATAGAAACTTTGTGCCAGCAGGTTGTGACAATCCTGTCGTCGGCGGCAAGTAGACGAGAGCAAGAAATTAATTTGTCGATGGGGCCCGGATCGCGCATCTGGTTGGTAGATAAAGATAAGGTTCAGCAAATGCTGCACCACTTAATTTTTAGCATTATTCAATCTGCTGGGGCAGGCAGCGTGATTCGAGTCCACGTTTCTCGGAAAGAAGACGGTATCAACATCGGAGTTTGGGTTTTTCATCCTTGGTTAGGGGAAAGTTTGCCCCATGCTAAACTCTACACCGACTACTTGTTGAAGGCCGGATCTGTTAGCGGTTCGCCATCGCACTCCGAAAGCGACTCCCTCGGAGTCGAAGCGCAACTCCCGACACAGGGTTCGCAGCGATTAACGCTGGCGTTTTCGGAGTTGGCGGCTTTGGTGGCCGAGAATGCCGAGGATACCGCACCGGTGTTAGCTGGTTACGGGGCCAGGGAACGCTTGGGGCTGCTGCTTTGCTGCCAATTGGTGGAAATTCAAGGCGGTCAACTCTCAATTCAAGGTGCCCCGGAATCTGGATATCGCTACGTGCTCTGGCTGCCCTGCACAAATGCTACGGAATTGTTGGAAGGATGAAGTTAGTTGACTGTTGACTGTTGACTGTTGTTAGTTGTTAGTTGTTGGTTGTTGGTTGTTAAGGGATGAAGTTAGTTGACTGTTGACTGTTGTTAGTTGTTAGTTGTTTTATCAGAAAATAACTAATAACAAATTTTCAATAACTAATAACCAATACCAAATTCCCAATAATAACTAATAACCAATTTCCAATAACCAATAACCAATAACCAATGCCAAATTCCCGATGCCCAATGCCCGATTACTAAGTACAAATCTAAAATAGCAATGAATTCAGTTTGGCAACAGTTAACTCTGGCAAATTTGCCGCTCTCTCAGTGGCAAAGTAGAAGTTATTTATTCAATTTGGCGATCGGCTCTTTACGCAGTTGGCGGCAGAGTAGCTGGCTGATGCAGTGGGCGGAACCCCTGGGTTTTGTTTTGCTGGGCTTGACTTTCGGTTTGGCGCCGTTTGTGAACAATGCCTTGGTGGGGGTGTTGATGGCGGCTAGCGCTGCATTTTGGGTGCTGCTGACTGTTTCGGACGATCGCGAGATCCCCTTGACGCCGATTCACTTGCTGGTACTTCTGTACTGGGGTATTGCCACTGTCGCAACGGCGATGTCGCCGGTGAAAGCCGCCGCTGTTACGGGTTGGAGCAAGCTAACGCTGTATTTGCTGTTTTTTGCGCTGATGGCTCGGATATTGCGATCGCCTCGTTGGCGAGCGTGGTTAATTGCCGTATTTTTGAACGTCTCTTTAATTGTCAGTTTCTACGGCGTGCGGCAGTGGATTGACAAAGTGCCACCATTAGCTACTTGGAACGATCCAACTTCTACTCAAGCCGATGTCACACGAGTTTACAGCTTTTTGGGCAATCCAAACTTGCTCGGTTCCTATTTGCTGCCGGCCATTGCATTGAGCGCCGCCGCACTTTTTGTGTGGAAAGGATGGGGAACAAAAATTTTAGCCCTGACGATGCTGGTGGTGAATTGCGCGTGTTTGCGCTACACGGACAGCCGGGGTGCTTGGATCGGTTTTGTGGCTCTACTGGTGGTATTTTTAGTGCTGCTGTGGTACTGGTACAGCCCTTTGATGCCTCGGTTCTGGCGAACTTGGGCGCTGCCGTTAGGGTTAGGAGGTTTGGCGGGCTCCTTAATTTTGGGAGTGGCTTTAGTGGAGCCCCTGCGCGATCGAGTTTCGAGTATGTTTATCGGCCGAAATGACAGCAGTAACAATTTTCGGATTAATGTTTGGACGGCGGTAGTTGACATGATTCGCGATCGACCAATTCTCGGAATTGGGCCGGGAAACACAGCCTTTAATAAAGTTTATCCGCTTTATATGAAGCCGAAATTTACTGCTTTGAGTGCTTATTCCGTGCTGCTGGAAATTGCGGTGGAAACCGGTTTTATCGGTTTAATGTGTTTCCTTTGGCTGATGACTGTCACCGTCAATCAAGGTTTGTTGCAGATAAAACATCTGCGGGATTCACAATTTAAAATCTCTAGTTTAGAGGAAGAATCCCCAAATCCCAAATCTCAAATCCAAAATCTCAAATCGAATCAGGGGTTTTGGTTGATTGGGGCGATCGCAACTTTAGCCGGCATGATAGCCCACGGTTTTGTCGATACAGTTTGGTACCGGCCGGAAGTTAATATGCTTTGGTGGTTGATGGTGGCGATTATTGCTAGTTTTTACAGCAACTCGAATCAGCAGCAGCAAGATTCAGCTTTGACGGAGCGCGAGTAGATAGAATTGCTGGCGGGGATTTTCTCCCCGCCCAGTGCAGATTCCAGCAATAGTCGATACAGCAATAGACCTCTTGCAAAAGTCATTCTGAAAGGTTAAGTTCATAGTTAGGGCTTGCTGAATAATCGATCGCAAACTATGAATAGGAGCGACCGATATATTCAAACTCAACTAAAGATAAGGC
>NZ_JAUBQW010000144.1:0-15266 GCF_036701485.1 Microcoleus sp. Pol11C3
AATAAGTCAATATACTTACACAAAGAAAATCATTTAGGATTGCTCTAGATATAGAAAATCATTTAGGATTGCTATATCAAGGGTGCGTCAGATTAGAGATTTTCAAGAAGTATGAAAAATCTCTAATCTGACGCACTCTTCCGCTGATGCACCAGCCAATAAACGGTGCGTCAGAACGATATTTTATACTTTCTGTGCTTATTCATAATCAAAAAATGGACAGCAATATGTCTCTTTGACCATTTCAGCTTGAATTTTTTTGTTTTCGGAGCGATTCAGTTCCCTGTTGCGGATGGTATGCACGATATCGAATCCAGCCCAAATAAACATTCTGAGGACGATCGTACCAATCAAATATCCTATAGCTTTCTTTAAAGGTTGAGGTTGGCTGTAGCTAATCTAGCGCAGCGATTGCCAGCAGACAGGATGCAAATCATTGCTGTTAAGTGCAGATGTCAGCCTGTTATAGAAGATGTTGAAGGCTTTAGTTATTCTTGAGAGAAGAAAGTTGATCGCCAACAGAATATTAAGCAATTTTAATATTTACAGGCTGTGGAATTACACGGTTGCTGAACGGGAAATGCTGTTTGGCGGCGCTACCCGTAAAATGTATCATAAATACTTTACAGGGCGGTAGAGTTTGAGTTACCATCGGCTGAGCCGATAAAATATTACAGCCAAAAACAAAATATTACGATCGGATGCACGAGATCGGTGATTTTATCGTGATTGGGGATGAATAGTTACTTGAAAAAGCCTTAAAAATCCGGCTACAGTTGCTCAAAAGTCTTTTCCATCAATACTTACATATAAATATGTCATTGCCAGCAGACGATCGCCCGCAATCCGCAACCACTGATAGTGAATCTTCCTATCAACTTTCACCGATACAGCAGGGGATGTTGTTCGACAGCCTTTCGGGTCAACAATCAGGAATAGACATCGAACAAGCGATCTGTAGCATCCGCGAAAATGTGAATGTTTCAGCTTTCCTCAAAGCTTGGCAGCAAATAGTGCAGCGGCATCCAATCTTGAGAACGAGTTTTTGTTGGTCAGGTGAACAAGTTCCCCTGCAAACATTACACCAACAAGTTGAACTGCCAAGCGTTGAGCAAGACTGGCGAAATTTGTCGGAGGGCGATCGCGCAAACCAACTGGAAACCTATTTGCAAGCCGATCGCCTGCAAGGCTTCGATCTCACTCAACCGCCGCTGATGCGTTTGGCTTTGTTGCGATTCGCGGAAACCGAGTACAAACTAATCTGGACTTATCACCACATTTTGCTCGACAGTACCTCGGCGATCGTTGTTTTGCAAGAAGTTTTTACCTTGTACGAATCCCTGTGTGCCGATCAACCATTAGAATTACAACCGCCCCGTTGCGATCGAGATTGCATCGAGTGGAGGCCGCAGCCAGACATCTCGAAAGCAGAAACATTCTGGAAACAATACTTAAGCGGTTTCAGCGCTCCTACCCCTCTGGTTGGGGATTTTTCAAGGGCGGGCATCTTGCCCGCCCCACCAGGAAATTCATCAGTTGTGGAACAGGCATCTGGCCTGTTCCTGACACCAACAGAAAATTTATCACCAGATCCAGAAATCCGGCTTTCTAGCACCGTAACCGCAGCCTTAAACTCCCTAATTCAAGAAGAGCAACTAACCCTAAATACCCTGCTGCAAGGATCGTGGGCTTTGCTTTTGAGCCGCTGTTCCGGTTCGGAAGATGTAGTATTTGGAACTATTTGCAACACCCGATCACAGAATCTAGAAAACGCAGAATCAGCGGTAGGATTATTCATAAATACTTTGCCATTTCGGGTAATTGTATCTCCCGATTTACCAGCGATCGACTGGCTCAAACAACTCCAAACTCAGTGGACGGCATTTCAAGAATACGGGAACGTGCCGCTGGCAAAAACTCAAGAATGGAGCGAGATTGCCCGCGGCACAGCTTTATTTGAAAGCCTGCTAGTAGTTGAAAAATATCACATTAACTCTGCCTTGCAAGCTCTGGGCGGCAACTGGCAAAACCGAGAATTTCAGCTTTTAGAACAGACGAGTTTTCCCCTAACAGTTTACGGGTACGGGGGAGAGGAACTGCTGCTGAAAATTGCGGGCGATCGCCAGCGGTTCGATCCGATCGCCATTACCCGAATGTTGGGACACCTGCAAACTTTGCTAGAAAGTATAGCCGCGAATCCCTTCGAGAAAATCAGCAAATTGTCAATGCTGACAGCAGCCGAAATTTCTCAGTTGCAGGAATGGAATCAAACTCAAGCAAATTATCCCCAAGACAAATGCGTACACCAATTATTTGAAGCTCAAGTCGAGCGATCGCCCGATGCCATTGCCGCCGTTTTTTCCCAAAATCTCCAACAGCAACTCACCTACCGAGAACTCAATTCCAAAGCCAATCAACTAGCCCATTACTTGCAGCAATTAGGCGTCGGCCCCGATGTTTTAGTAGCTATTTGCATGGAACGTTCCCTAGAAATTGCGATCGCCGTTTTAGGCGTTCTCAAAGCAGGCGCAGCTTACGTTCCCCTCGATCCAGCCTACCCCCAAGAACGGCTGACCTTCATGTTAGCCGACACCCAAGCTCCCGTTATCCTCACTCAATCTCACTTAGTATCGGGGCTGCCCGCACATCAAGCCCGCGCCGTTTGTTTGGACGCAGACTGGGAAACAATCAGCAGTCACAGCACGGAAAACCCAGCTAGCAGCGTCTCTCCCCAAAATTTAACTTATACAATATATACATCAGGCTCCACCGGTAAACCCAAAGGAGTTCCCCTCCCGCACCGTTCCCTAGTCAACCTAATTGCGTGGCAACTGCAAAACTCGACCCTTGAAGGCGTAGCCAAAACCCTGCAATTTGCATCTCTCAGCTTCGATGTCTCGTTTCAAGAAATGTTCTGTACTTGGTGTGCCGGCGGCACCCTCGTTTTCATCACAGAAGAAATCCGGCGAGATGCCCAGAGTTTGTTGCAGCTAATCGACAAACAAAAGATTCAAAGACTATTTCTCCCTTTTATCGCCTTGCAACACTTAGCCGAAGCAGCCGATACTTATCAGCTAATACCGAAATCGCTGCGCGAAGTAATCACCGCCGGCGAACAGTTGCAAGTCAACCGTTACATAGCCAGTTTCTTTCAGCAGCTAGAAAATTGTACCCTGCATAATCAATACGGCCCCTCCGAGAGCCACGTTGTTACAGCTTATACCCTCGCAGGTCCGCCCGGAGATTGGCCCGCACTGCCTCCGATCGGCCGCCCTATTGCCAACACAGAGATATATCTGTTACAAAAAGATGGTGAGCCTATACCTTTAGGAGTAGCGGGAGAACTATACATCGGGGGCATTTGCTTAGCGCGGGGCTATCTCAACCGCCCGGACTTGACTGCTGAAAAATTTATTCCCAACCCTTTTCGACAAAATAAAATACTAGCGATCGAGGATGAAGAAGATCGCCTTTACAAAACAGGAGATTTAGCTCGCTACCTGCCGGACGGTAACATCGAGTACATCGGGCGGATTGACGGCCAAGTCAAAATTCGCGGCTTCCGCATAGAGTTGGGAGAAATCGAAACCGCACTAGCAAAACATCGCGCCGTCAAACAAGCTGTGGTGCTGGCGCGGGAAGACGAACCGGGGGACAAACGATTGGTTGCATACATAGTTGCCAATCCAGAGGAGCAATTGGCAATAGCCGACCTCCGCCCTTACCTGCAAGGGAAACTCCCAGATTACATGGTGCCTGCGGTGTTTGTGAAGGTTGAGGCGATGCCGAAGACGCCCAGCGGGAAAATCGATCGCCGTGCCCTGCCAGCACCTGAAGAGAAGCGACAAGAACAGTCCCAGAGTTACGCAGCACCGCAGAGCGAGTTAGAGCGCTTGCTGGCGGGCATTTGGGCTAAGTTGCTGAAGCTCGATCGCGTCGGCATTCACGACAATTTCTTCGAGATAGGAGGCAATTCTTTGATGACGCTGCAAATTGCAGTGCAAGTGCGGACTCTATTAGATAAAGACTTGCCAGTTGTGAAATTGTTCCAGCATCCGACGATCGCCCAATTGGCAAATTATTTAAACCAGGGACAAAGTGCGAACCCCTCCAACAACAAATTTCAAGACAGGGCCGATCGGCAAAAAGCAGCTTTTAACCGATCGAAGCAATTTACCAAAAAACGCTAAGTGATGACTGATTCACAGGAAAATCAAGAACTTGACGGTATTGCCATTATCGGGATGGCCGGTCGCTTTCCCGGCGCTGCAAGTGTCGGTGAATTGTGGCAGAATTTATGCGGCACAGTCGAGTCCACAACGTTTTTCAGCGACGCGGAACTAGACCCCAGTGTTGACCCCGCCCTCAAACAGGCTCCGAATTACGTCAAAGCTAGAGGAATTCTTGACGGTGCCGATCGGTTTGACGCAGCATTTTTCGGCGTGAACCCCCGCGAAGCCGAAATTACAGACCCCCAGCAGCGCGTTTTTTTAGAAATAGCTTGGGCCGCCCTAGAAAATGCAGGCTGCGATCCGAATACCTTCAGCGGCTCGATCGGAGTCTACGCCGGCACGGGCAACAATACTTATTTTCCCAACAACATCGCCGGACGATCGGATGTAATTTCCCGCGCGGGCGAGTTTCAGGTGATGGTAGGGAATGAAAAAGACTACATTGCTACCCGCACCTCCTACAAGCTGAATCTCAAGGGGCCGAGCGTCAGCGTGCATACCGCTTGCTCTACATCATTAGTTGCAGTTTGTCAAGCTTTTTATGCTTTGATGAGCTACCAGTGCGACTTAGCCCTGGCCGGCGGGATATCAATTACGGTTCCCCAAAATAGCGGTTATTTGTATCAAGAAGGGGGGATGTTCTCCAGCGACGGACACTGCAAACCTTTCGACGCCAAAGCTGAAGGTACTGTGTTCGGCAACGCTGCCGGGGCCGTGGTACTCAAACGTTTGCAAGAAGCGATCGCCGACAGAGATACAATCTATGCGGTAATTCGCGGAGTGGGCTTGAATAACGACGGGGCAGCCAAAGTCAGCTTCGCAGCACCCAGCGTAGACGGGCAAGCAGACGCGATCGCAATGGCGCACGCGATGGCAGACGTAGATCCCGAAACGATATCCTACGTCGAAACCCACGGCACGGCAACCCCCCTGGGCGATCCGATCGAAATAGAAGCGCTAACTCAGGCTTTTGCTCTGAAAACCGCAGCCAAACAATTTTGCGCGATCGGCTCCGTCAAAAGCAACTTCGGACACACGATCGCTGCCGCAGGAGTCACAGGGCTGATCAAAACTGCTTTAGCCCTCAAACACCGACAAATACCTGCCACTCTCCACTTCGATCGACCGAATCCAGCCATTGATTTTGCCAACAGCCCCTTCTACGTCAACGCCGAACTCTCGGAATGGAAAGCCGGCAAAACGCCCAGAAGAGCCGGAGTCAGTTCGTTTGGCGTCGGCGGCACCAACGCTCACGTTGTCCTCGAAGAAGCGCCCGCCCTAGAACCGTCTAGCCCTTCTCGCCCGCGGCAGTTACTGCTGCTGTCGGCAAAAACTGCATCTGCTTTGGACGCAGCTACCGCAAATTTGCGATCGCACCTCGCCCAAAACCCGGAGATCGATCTCGCCGATGCTGCTTACACCCTGCAAACCGGGCGGCAAGCCTTCAATTACCGCCGCTTCGCCGTTTGCAGCGATCGCACCGATGCCGTGCAGGTACTCGAATCCCTGCCGCCGCTGCGTACAGCAACCCGCTGCACCGAATCCAGAAATCCGGCAGTAATCTTCATGTTTCCGGGACAAGGGTCGCAATACGTCAATATGGGCTTGAATTTGTACGAATCCGAGCCTTTATTCCGCGAAACAGTCGATCGCTGCGCCGAAATTTTGCAGCCGCACCTCGGCCGAGATTTGCGGAAAGTCCTGTATCCCGGCAGCGATGAAGCGACAGCCGCCGAATCCCTCCGCCAAACTTTCTTGACTCAGCCTGCGATATTTACCGTAGAATACGCGCTTTCCAAGCTGTGGCAGAGTTGGGGCGTCACTCCCCAAGGTGCGATCGGACACAGCATCGGCGAATTTGTAGCGGCAACTCTCGCTGGCGTGTTTTCCCTTGAGGATGCCTTGATGCTGGTGGCAGCGAGGGGGCGGTTGATGCAAGATTTGCCGGGGGGTTCGATGCTGTCGGTGCGGTTGCCGGCGGCGCAAGTAGAAGGGCGCTTGAGTGCGGATTTGGCAGTGGCTGCGGTGAATGCGCCGGATTTGTGCGTGGTTTCCGGGCCGACGGAGGCGATCGCACTTTTTCAGCAGCAACTAGAAAGCGAAAGCGTTGTCTGCAAACAACTGCACACTTCCCACGCTTTTCATTCGCCGATGGTAGATTCGATCGTCGAACCTTTCGCCGAAGATGTCAAAAAAGTACAGTTGTCGCCGCCAACTATCCCATTTGTTTCGACTGTAACTGCTAGTTGGATAACCGCAGAACAAGCAACAGATCCGATGTATTGGGCGCGGCATTTGCGGGCGACAGTGCGTTTTGCCGACGGGATCAAAGAGCTTTGGCAAGATCCGAACCGGATACTTTTGGAAGTCGGGCCCAGAACAACTGCTGCTACTTTAGCTCGCAAACAAGCCAAAGATTTGAAAAAACAAGTTGCCATTTCTTCCCTCAGCGACAGCGCTGACAATCAAAGCGAATGGACTGCTTTTTTGAGTGCAGCCGGACAGCTTTGGCTTTGCGGAGTATCGATCGACTGGCAGAGTTTTTATCAGGAGGAAACGCGCGATCGCCTTCCCTTGCCGACTTATCCCTTCGAGAGCAAGCGTTTCTGGATAGAACCGATCGCCGCAGAGGGCAAGATTGAAATAGTGGAGGAATTGCCCGCTCCTAACTTACCGATTTCCCATGTTCAAGTGCCAACTACCAATTCCCAATTACCGATGCCAAATCCACAGGTTGAAACCCAAACCGCAGCGCGCAAGTACAGACTGATTCCTACAATCAAAAACATCCTAGAAGAAACTTCTGGCGAGGATTTAGCCAGTGTTGATGAGGACTTAACTTTCCTAGAAATGGGTTTAGATTCTCTATCTTTGACTCAAGTAGCGCTGAATTTGCAAAAAGAATTTAGCATTAAAATTACCTTTCGCCAGCTATTAGAAACTTTCCCCACTCTCGGCACTTTATCTGAATTTATCGATGGTGCTCTGCCGCCGGAGGTTTTGCCTGCAACTCCTGCCGTCCAACAAGCCGCGCCCTTACCAGCACTCGCACCGGCGATCGCACCGACAGCAGCACCTCCTGCGCCCATTGCCACTCCCGTTGCAGTCAGCGCCCCTGTAAATCTGCCCTTACCCAGCCCTGGGCCTCAAATTTTGAATCCCGTACAGTCTGGCAATCTCGAATACCTGATCGGGCAGCAGTTGCAAATTATGTCGCGACAGCTAGAACTGTTGGGCGGCGCTGGTTTGGTTCCCGCACAGCCGGCACCGACAACTAACGGTAGGGGCAGTGCCCCCGTGCCTGCCCCCTCGCAGCCGCCGGCACCCGTTCAAAATATCCCCCCATCCCAGACTAACGGCAGCGCGATCGCACCCACAGCAGCACCCACAGCAGCACCCACAGCAGAACCAAAAAAGGTGTTCGGTGCCGCCGCCCGCATCGACACATCCGATCGCGACGCATTAACTCCGTCGCAATCATCATATTTAGAAACATTTGTCAAGCGGTATACGGCGCGAACTCAGAAATCCAAACAGTACACTCAGACTCACCGCCACCACCTCGCAGATCCGCGAGTAGTTTCGGGCTTTAACCGAACGATGAAAGAGTTGGTTTATCCAATTGTGGTGGGGCGATCGTCGGGTTCTAAACTTTGGGATGAAGACGGCAACGAGTACGTGGATTTAACCAACGGTTTCGGGTCGAACTTTTTCGGATATTCGCCTGCATTTATTACAGAAGCGATCGCAGCTCAAATGCAGCGCGGGTATGAAATCGGCCCGCAAACACCGCTAGCCGGAGAAGTTGCCGAGCTCGTGTGCGAGATGACGAAACACGATCGCGCCGCCTTCTGCAACACCGGTTCTGAGGCAGTTTTGGGCGCAATGCGGCTCGCCCGCACCGTCACGGGCAACAGTACGATCGTCATGTTTACGGGCGACTATCACGGGATTTTCGACGAAGTAATCGTGCGCGGAACCAAAAAACTGCGATCGCTCCCCGCAGCACCGGGCGTTCCCCAATCCGCCGTTGACAATACCCTGATCCTCGACTACGGCGAACCCGAATCCCTGGAAATTCTCAAAGCGCGGGCGGGCGAGTTTGCAGCCATCATGGTAGAACCGGTACAAAGTCGCCGTCCCGACTGGCAACCGCGAGAATTCCTCCACGAAGTGCGCCGGATTACCGAGCAAGCTGGTTGCGCCTTCATTATGGACGAAGTGATTACCGGATTCCGAGTTGCACCGGGCGGCGCCCAAGAATATTTCGGCGTACAAGCCGATATCGGCACCTACGGCAAAGTCGTCGGCGGCGGAATGTCGATCGGGGTAATTGCGGGCAAATCCGCGTGGATGGACGCTTTAGACGGCGGTTTTTGGCAGTTCGGAGACGACTCGTTCCCGGAAGTTGGCGTTACCTATTTTGCAGGGACTTTTGTGCGCCATCCCCTGACTTTAGCCGCGGCCAAAGCATCCCTCGAATATTTGAAACGGGGCGGGCCCTCATTGCAGCGCGATCTCAATGCCAAAACTGACAAATTAGTTGCAGAATTGAACGCCATATTCGATCGCCACCAAGCACCTTTCACTGTTAAAAACTTTGGTTCCCTGTTCAAAATCACCTACCCCCAAGATTTTCTTCATGGAGAATTGCTGTTTTACTCGCTGCGGGAAAAAGGCATTCACATTTGGGATCACCGCCCGTGTTTTCTGACGCTAGCGCATTCCGACGCAGATATTGCTTTTGTCAAGGAAGCATTTAAGGAAAGTATTGCGGAATTGCAGTCAGCCGGATTTTTTCCCGGAGCATCTGGCGGCAATGTTAAGGCGCTCGAATTCCACACAAATGGCAATACAAATGGATCGAAATCGTCAATTGCTTTCTCAAACAATTCTCCCGTACCCGGTGCCAAATTAGGGCGTGATCCTAATGGCAATCCAGCTTGGTACATAGCAGATCCTGAGCGGCCGGGAAAACATTTACAAGTAGGAGATAGTTTATCAAATTGACGGTTAGGGTTGGTAATTAAATCCTGTAGGGGCGGGTTTCACCAACCATCTATACCTAATACAAATAATCTCGCAAACCCGCCCCCACCCAACGGTAAATCTCAATCTACCTGTAGGGGCCGGTTTGAGTAACAATAACTGCCTCAGACCAACAATCTCGGAAACCCGCCCCACGAACACGATTAATCTATTCTAACCGGCAATAAATTTCAACTAACAAACCCAGGAAAAGCTAAAATGCTCCAAACAGCAAAAACGATTCAAGTAGACCGCCGCACAAATCTTACTCACCGGGAATTTGTCAGCGAGTACCGCAATCCCGGCAAGCCAGTGATTTTCACAGATTTATCAAAAGATTGGCCTGCCAAAACGAAATTTACGCCGGAGTATTTTCAAGAAAAATTTGGCGAACGAGAAATTGAAATAGGTGGCAAAGTTTACACGCTCAACAGATTGTTCGATTTACTAAAGAATTCCACAAAAGAGAATCCGGCTCCCTATCCTTTCAAACTAAATGTTCGCAAAGATTTTGCCGATTTAGAACCCGATCTTTCTCCCAGACCGAGTATTGCCACACCCGATCGCACGCACAGCAGCTTAATCCCTAAGATGCTGCTCAATGATTTGTACGACTTAGAAATATTCTTCGGCGGGCCGGGCGGAGAATTTCCTTATTTGCACTACGATTTTCTCGGGCTTTATGCGTATATCAATCAAATTTACGGAGAAAAAGAATTTACAATTTTTCCGCCGGAGCAGCAAAAGTATCTTTACCCAAAACCAGGTGCTCCTTGGCTATCTGAGATTGAGAACCATCACAATCCGGACTTGAAAAAATATCCGCTTTTGGCTGAAGCTACGCCAATAACTATTACAATTTCAGCCGGTGAAACGCTATTTATTCCCTGCGGCTGGTATCACACGGCAAGGTCGCTGACTTTAACAATTTCCGTAGCATTTGACCAACTTTGCGAATCAAACTGGAAATTTTTTACTAACGAATGTTGCATCCCCAGAGGCAAAAATTCGCTCAAAGCCAAGATGATTAATGCTTATCTGACGGGTGCAGGTGCTTTGCTGAGTGCTCGCGAAAAATTGATGGGGACGGAGTAAGGGAGTTAGGGCGGGCATGGACGACAAACCAATCTGCCCTGCGACAAAGACACTTGAATTTATTTACGTGTACTACTGTTAATAGCGAATAATAGCGAATGAAAACAACCGCAGATTTACAACCAAAACTAACTGCTGTAGACTTCGATCCTTTCGCCGGCGGAGAACTTTTTGCTTGCGTACCCGCGACAGAATCGCAGAAAGAAATCTGGATTGCCGTGCAAATGGGAGACGAGGCAAATTGCGCTTATAACGAGTCGATGTGTCTGCGGTTGCAAGGAAACCTCGACATTGAATCTCTCCGATTTTCCATTCAGGAATTAGTCCAGCGGCACGAGGCGCTGCGGACAACATTTAGCCCTGACGGATCGACTCTTTGTATTGCGTCGTCGATCGAACTAGACATTCCGGCGATCGACTTGTCAATTGTGGACTATCGCGATCGCAAATCGAAATTAGCACATTTGCGCCGTCAAGAAGTCGATCGACCTTTCAATCTAGTGCGCGGGCCGCTGTTTCGCAGTCAAATTATTAAGCTGCAAGAGCAGGAACACATCGTTATTCTCACCGGGCACCACATCATTTGCGATGGCTGGTCTTGGGGCATACTATTCCCGGATTTGGGTGCAATTTATTCTGCCAGACAGCAAGGGTTAGCTGCCAATCTTCCACAACCAGAAAGTTTTATAGAATACGCAATTTCACAAGAAGAAAACTCAACAACAACCGAAATTATTGAGGCTGAAAAGTATTGGCTGGATCAGTTCTCAGGCACAATTCCGGTGCTTGATTTGCCGACAGACAGATCGCGACCTGCTTTGAGAACTTACCAGGGTTCGCGGGAAGATTGGGAACTCAATCCAGATTTAGTTGCTAACCTCAAACGCCTGGGAAAAAAAGCAGGGTGCAGTTTTTTTACAACTCTGTTTGCTGGATTTGAAGCTTTTATGTACCGCTTGTGCGGGCAAGAGGATTTGGTTGTCGGAATGCCGGCGGCGGGACAACTGGTTGGGGGAAAAGACAAGCTTGCGGGACACTGCGTGAGCTTGTTGCCGCTCCGCACCCGCATTAACGAGGAACAATCTTTTATCAATTATTTGCGATCGCGCCGCACAGGAGTTTTAGATGCGATCGAACGCCAGCAGCTAACCTTCGGTACTCTGGTCAAAAAACTAGCAATGCCGCGGGATTTCAGCCGCATTCCGCTAGTGCCTGTAACTTTTAATCTGGATGTGCAACTTACGGAAGATCAGCTTAATTTTGAAGGTTTTAAAGCTGAAGTCTTCTCGAATCCGAGAACTTATGAAAATTTTGAATTGGCGGTAAATGCCAGCGAAACAAAAAACAAACTCGTGCTGGAGTGCCAGTACAATACTAACTTATTTGATGCTGCGACAATCCGCCGCCGCATGGCTGAATTTGAGATGCTGTTAGAGGGGATAGTTGCTAATCCCGAGTGTCCGCTGCAAAATTTGCCGATTTTGACCGCAGCGGAAAAACAGCAGCTATTAGTTGAGTGGAACAGCACTCAAACAAATTATCCCGAATCTGCCTGCATTCACCAATTATTTGAAGTACAAGCAGAGCAAACTCCCGAGGCTGTAGCCTTAGTTTTTGGAGAGCAAAAATTAACTTACCAACAGTTAAATTGTCGCGCCAATCAACTCGCACATTACTTGCAAACTTTGGGGGCAGGCCCGGAAGTTTTAGTGGGCGTTTGTTTCGAGCGCTCTATTGATGCGATCGTCTCGCTTTTGGCTGTTCTCAAAGCCGGATCTGCTTACCTGCCTTTAGATCCAGCTTATCCCAAAGAACGGCTGGATTTCATGCTGTCAGATGCCCAAATATCAGTTCTTTTGAGTCAACAGCAGCTAGTAGAAAGGCTTCCCGATACCGCAGCAAAAGTAGTTTGTTTGGAGGCGGTGCGGGAGGAAATTGACGCACAAAGTGAGAAAAACCCCGCCAATCTCGCTAATCCTGACAATCTGGCTTATGTGATGTATACTTCCGGTTCGACAGGCAAACCCAAAGGCGTTTGCGTCGTTCACCGGGGCGTAGTGCGGTTAGTCAAGGACACTGACTTTGCCAGCCTCTCCGCGGCAGAAGTCTTCCTGCAACTGGCTCCGATTTCCTTCGACGCCTCGACGCTGGAAATTTGGGGAGCGCTGCTCAACGGGGCGCAACTGGCGGTATTTCCTCCCGGCAGCCCATCTTTGGCAGAGCTGGGAGAGGCGATTCGCTTATACAATGTGACAATACTGTGGCTGACAGCCGGACTGTTTCACTTGATGGTGGATGAGCGGCTTGAGGATTTAAAGGGCGTGCGCCAACTGTTGGCAGGCGGCGACGTTTTATCTGTTCCCCACGTCCAGAAGTTGATCCTAGAAGTTCCAAATTGCCAATTAATTAACGGTTACGGGCCGACCGAAAATACCACTTTTACTTGCTGTTTTGCGATCGCCCCTGGCAGTCAAATTACTAATTCTGTGCCGATCGGGCGGGCGATCGCCAATACTCAAGTTTACATACTCGATCGTCACTTGCAGCCAGTGCCGATCGGCGTTGCGGGTGAGTTGTATGCAGGCGGTGCAGGCTTGGCCAGAGGCTACCTCAACCGCCCCGATTTGACAGCCGAAAGATTCATTCCAAATCCCTTCAAGGATTTTAGATTGGGGAATGCTGGTGAGAAACTAGAGATTGCGGAAAGCCAAGAAGCATCTAATCATCCCAAATCAAATCGCCTTTACAAAACAGGGGATTTAGCCCGCTACCTGCCCGACGGTAACATCGAATACCTCGGACGCGCCGACAATCAGGTAAAGATTCGCGGCTTCCGCATCGAACTCGGCGAAATTGAAACTTTACTAACACAACACCCAGATGTACTCTCTACAGCAGTCATTGACCGAGAAGACACACCTGGCAACAAGCGTCTCGTGGCTTATCTCGTCTCCAAACTCATTCCAGAGCGCATCCCTTATCACAGTGAATGCCAACTAGAACTAGACGGTAACCCCATCAAACTCGACACAGAGGATATCTCCACGAGTGGCGTTGCTCTGGTGGGGGTGCCAGTTCTTGATCTAGGTAGGAGCGTTCGCCTGCACCTGCAACTGCCTGGAGAGAACTTTCCGCGCTGGCTTTCAGGGATAGTCGCCTGGTCGCGCCCACCACAAACCGGGATTCAGTTTCAGCTTACACCGAACGAACAGAATAAAGTTAACCAAAGCGTAGCCTATCAGTTGGAAACTCAAGGCTTGTGGAAAACTTTGCAGCGCACTGTGACTGGCAATCTGCGCGACTACCTAAAACAAAGGCTACCCGACTATATGATACCGAGTGCTTTTGTGTTGGTGAAAGAACTGCCCTTAAACCCCAACGGCAAAGTAGACCGCCGCGCTTTGGCAACTCAAAAGTGGCAATCTAGCGACGCTGCGCCCCATGAAACAATTGCTGTTGCCCCGCGCGACCAATTAGATATCCAAGTGACAGAAATTTGGCAACAAGTTTTAGGCATCGATTCAATCGGAATCAGGGACAATTTCTTCGAGGTAGGAGGACATTCCCTGCTAGCAGCGCGCCTGTTAGCTGAAATAGAAAAAGTCTTCGACAAAAAGATGCCGCTGTCTGCGATTTTTCAATCGCCAACCGTTGAGCAATTGGCTGACATTCTCCGCGAACCGGAATGGTCGTCCCCTTCTCCGTCAATGGTGGTTATTCAACCGGGAACCGGAAGTTACAAACCGCCTCTGTTCTGTATCCACGTGCTCGGCAGAGGATTGGAGTTTTACCGTCCTTTAATGAATTATATCGATCAATCGCAGCCTGTTTTGGGACTCTCAACCCAGATTATGGATGAAAAATTGGCTCCCCCCAATCGAGTTGAGGAATTGGCAGCTTATTACATAAAAGAAATGCAAATTTTTCAGCCACACGGGCCTTATTTTCTATTAGGAGTATCTTTTGGGGGGACGGTAGCTTTTGAGATGGCTCGGCAACTTCACGATCTAGGTGAGAAGGTAGCTTTGCTGGGATTGTTGGACACCTACGGCCCGGCTACTTTCAAAAATTTGTCTGAGATTAAGAAGGGTCAAGGCGCGATGAAAGTTTTACGGCTCACGCCTGCTTTATTTATGAGTAAAGCGAAGAGCAATCTGGCGGGCAAAATCGAGAGGTTTACTCATCAAATGTGGAGGATTTATTCTAAGTTTTACCGGGCGATCGGGCGTCCCTTGCCAATTTATTTGGAAAACTTCACTCATAGGGAATTAAATAATGAGGCATTGAAACATTATGTAGGGGGAGTTTATACGGGTCGGGCTTATGTTTTCAAGGCAATTGAGACTGCCGCCGCGTTTGGTGTAGATCGCGAATTGGGTTGGGCCGATGTAGTGAAGGGAGGAATAGAGGTTTACGACATTCCCAGCGACCACTTGGGGATGTTAAAAGAGCCTCACGTTCGGGTACTGGGGGAAAAATTGCAGGCTGGGGTCGATCGGGCTCGGGAAATGAATTGTCAATAATTTCCAGCAGTAGGGGCGAAGCATTCCGGCCAATAATTTCTGGACTTACGCACTTCGACAAAGAAACCGGGTTTTTTACCAAATCTACGAATACAAACGAGGTATTTCCGGAAAAAAACTCGGTTTCTGGGATTTATAGCAATTTTTGCAGGAGTTGTGAAAATCGATAGGCTCAGAGCCCCGACTTATTTGAGAAGTCTGGGCTCTTGTTATTCACAAATGATTTAGGACTGCTATAGCGGTTCTCAAAAAAGTGAGGTATGCCCTATGCCCACGGAGGCCTATGCCCACGGAGGCCTATGCCCAGTCGTACCCATTGGTGACAAGTTAAGGCTCAAAGCCAGTTGTCAAGGGGATTTTCGGAGGTAGCTCAAAGAAAAAAGGTTCT
>NZ_JAUBQW010000145.1:0-15181 GCF_036701485.1 Microcoleus sp. Pol11C3
GAGAACCTTTTTTCTTTGAGCTACCTCCGAAAATCCCCTTGACAACTGGCTTTGAGCCTTAACTTGTCACCAATGATGGCTGGCAGGATATCGGAGAATATTTAACAACTCCTAGTCGTCGTAGTCAGCGAATGAATGTACTAGGAATCATGAATCGAAATAACCATCTTGAAACTTATATTTCATCTCAAAGTATTAATTCAGATGTAGTTATTGCCTGTATTGATGCTTTTTTCCCCGCAGTACATAAGCCAACGGTAATTGTCACAGATCAAGCTTCTATTCATACCAGTGATGCTATTGTTGACAAAATTGAAGAGTGGAAACAACGTAATATTACTCTTTTTGAGTTGCCTTCTTACTCTCCTGAATTAAATTTAATTGAAATTAAATGGCGGTTTATTAAGTATGAATGGATTGAGATATCTGCTTATAAGAGTTGGGGAACTTTTGTTACATCTGTGGAAAAAATCCTGAAAAAATTTGGAAAAAACTATGTAATTAATTTTGTCTAGCTACTTAAAAAACTGTCCGAACTATTGATCTAAATAGGTTATTGGGTAACCGTGAAATCCTTGCAGTGTCAGCGTCCTTTCTTGCTAGAATATACAGTTTAAATACGTAACAGGTTAGCTAATAATTATTGACAGTCGCTAAAAATTGCTTTTTCCATTCATTAATGGCTGTTAAAGGGATTTTTACTAAAGTTTGTTCTTTAGCATTAATCCAATTAGCCACACTGTTTAAATCATCTCTTTGTACGACTGGCAAATTAGTATCTTTAGAAATTTCTGTAGCGCGATTATCCACTGACAGAATTAAACTTCTCCTTTTATATTGTAAAGCTCTAATCCCAGCGTGTAATCGTGTCCCTACATAATCAACCGCATACTGAGACAAAGCCATATCTAAAGCTGATAAGCTAGGATTAAGATAAATCGCTGCCTCGCCACATATATCTTTCATGTACTGATAATCTTTGGGCTGTTGCGTCCAGTAATAAATTAACTTATATTCCTGTTTCAGTAATTCCACTAACTGCTTATCAAAACTAGGATTTTGATTATACTCAGTAAAAGTAACTAATACTGACTCTGCTTTACATTTAGGAATTTGGACACAATGTTCCTCTGTTAATTTCCACATAGTAGGACAAGCAGTATTAATTACATTATTAATACCGATCGATTTTAGCTGTTTTTCTGTGTAACTGTCTCTCACGGAGTGCAGATATTTTTTACTTAATAGCCGTTTATACAAAGTTTTGGTATATAAATTAGGCTGATTTTGGTATTGCCACCATCCCACACCCATTAGCGTAATATCTGTAATAAATAGAGAGTCCATTAAACTGACCTTCCATTGATTATAGGAGTTCATGTTAGAAGACAATAAATTAGTGCCACCGACCAAAATTAAACTGCTTTTACTCATCAAGCGGTAAGAATCACTCGATATGACGTCATGGGTAGGAAAATTAATAAATAGTCTATCGGGAAACATCTCATATAAAATGCTATTCACTGCATCCATAATGATCTGGTCTCCTAAATTAGAGCTACAGATTGAGGTATCCAAGACTGAGATAGTTTTCATAGCCTATTTTTCCTTAAGTTGAGTAAGTTGACAGTGACATTTCGTATCAGTGCATTTCATTATGATTGGCAAAAATCATTTTAACCAGAGTTTATCAGGGAGTTTTTTTAAGTGTTTGATCACTTTATTAATCAAACTCTCATGACTGATAAATAGTTTTTCAAACATTAATCGATCGTACTCTCGATCACCCCTCAGATTATCATTGATTTCAAGAGGAAACCTTAAATCTAATTGTTTCATTTCTGCTATTTCTTTATTGAGAGTTCCAGTATGAGTAGCCCCTAACCCAAAACCTAAATTAGCCACCAAATTGACACAAGGCACGATCGACAAGCCCCCTTGAGCCAAGCGAGCAAAACTCCATTGAAAATCCCACGTATCTACCTTACCCTGAAAAGTATTTTCCAAATCCCGCGCTCTAATTTTATACTGAGCCTCATCAGCCAGTATAGCTTTAATTTTTGTTTTCACGTCAGGATTGATCCAAGCCTGCATATTAATATCATAAAATTGCCAGGCCCTCTGCCAAGAAGCCCAGCCCCAAATACCTCCATAATAAGAAAAATGATAACTTTGCCGATCGGATTTCCATTCCTCTAAATAATTAGTCCCACTAATCATCATTACCCTGGGTTCATTTCTATATAAATCCAGCATTTCTTCACAAAATTGAAAAAAAGATGGATTTGGCAAGCAATCATCTTCCACAATAATTGCTTCTTCTACTGTATTAAATACCCAATCTAACCCACTAGCTACCCTGTGCTTACAGCCCATATTAGCCTCAGCATAATTTTTATAAACTTGACAATCCCAGTCCACTTTTTCTATTATGGCTCTTACCTCAGCACATTTTTCAGCTTCCTCTGGCTTATCAGAGCGTGGTCCATCAACCACGAGTAGAAGTTTAGGCGGTTTAACTTCCCGAATCGCTGCAAATACCCTCTCTGTTGTATGAGGGCGATTAAATCCAAAAAAAGCCACAGGTGTTTTCATATATTAAACTCCAACTTATCATCCTTTTTGCTTTCGCTACACCTAGACTGCTTGCTCAACATTTAGCAAGTTTGGCTCTGAGTAGTTCAGTTCTGCCTTTTAATCCTGCTTTAGGATAGTGGATCATACCCAGTAAACTAGGGATTATGCTTTCACCTTTGCATTTGTAGGGATAGGAGTTGGGTTAAACCCCACCTACAAATCTCATCAGTTGTTCTAGCAAATGAGCTAAACTAACCTACAATGAGTAATAATACTCGTTTAGGTTAAACGAATCGTATAGTATTTGAAATTTTAGAATACATAGTGGTAAAAGTTGTAGTTAGGGTAATTGGTGTAAATCCTGTATAAGTGCTAGTCTTATGATAGACTATAAATCATTACTACTCTGGCTAGATTGCAAAAAGTTCAAAAAGTGTATTTTTATTTTGTAACAATTTAAAATTGCCGATGTTAGACAAGTTGGCTGGTATAGGTCAAAAGCTTGGTCCGGGTGTGCGCCAGGCACTAAGCAACATAGCTTGGCTGTTCACTGACCAAATCTTACAGATGGGTTTGGGTTTAGTCGTAGGCCTTTGGGTGGCTCGCTATTTAGGACCAGATCAATTTGGCTTACTCAACTACGCCTTGGCCTTTGTATCGCTATTTAGCGCGGTGGCATCAATGGGTTTGGGCAGAATCGTCATCCGCGATATTGCTCGCAACCCGGAATGTAAAAATGAGACGCTGGGAACAGCCTTCGGACTACAATTTATTGGCGGTATAATCACTTTGGTATTAACTGTCACCGTGATTTCCCTACTTAAGCCTAATGAAAGCCTAACTCGCTGGTTAGTAGGAATCATCGCCGCCGGAACTATTTTTAATGCTTTTGAAGCGATTAATTTTTGGTTTCAGTCCCAAGTGCAGTCAAAATATACAGTTTTAGCGAAAAATTCGGTATCTTTTTTCGTTGCTGCTGTCAGAATTGGGCTAGTTACATTTAAGTTTCCCCTCATTGCTTTCGCCTGGATTCGCCTAATAGAAGTGGCAATGATAGGAATCGCTTATGTATATTTTTATCGGCTCACTGGCAATAAAATTAAGCTGTGGCGATTCAGTTGGGATCGGTCCAAGGAATTACTTTTGGAAAGTTGGCCGATTATCTTGTCAGGATTGGCAGTTTATCTGTACTCAAAAACCGATCAGATTATGCTCGGCGCTATGAACAAAAATGCAGAACTGGGCTATTACGCTGCTGCCGTAAAAATTGCGGAAATCTGTGACTTCTTGCCAATGATCCTATCTAGCTCTATTTTTCCCAAGTTAACAAGTTTGAGAAAAAGCAATTATGAAGAATATCTAAACAAATTTCAAATTTATTCAGATATAATGATATTTTTCTGGTTAGGAGTAGCTATTCCCATCTCATTATTTTCGCCGTTGATCGTGCATCTGCTTTACGGTGAAAAGTATGCTAAGTCAGCAGCAGTGTTGTCAATCTATGTTTGGGCACAATTTGGTAGTAACTTTGGGGTGGCGCGGAACACATACTTTACGATAGAAGGTCAGTTGCGTTACAGTCTTTACTTGACCGTGGTTGGCTCTATTTTAAATGTGGGGTTAAACTTGCTGCTGATTCCTAAGTATGGAGCTTTTGGTGCAACTACGGCTACTCTAATCACTTATTTTTACGTGATTATATTAGTCAATTTCTTGATTAAGGAATTGCGCCCCTTTGGAAAAATGATCTGGCGTTCTCTTAACTTATACCAGGCTGCTTGTAGAATTAGAGCATTAGTAAAATGATTCAAATTAAACCTAACATCGAACAACGCTCGAATTGCCCCTGTTGCGGGACCGAACTCAGCCCAAAAAATGTTTTTTGGCAAGGGATACATATTGTTCTGGACTCTAAGTGCCAGGGATGTGGCAGCGAAATCATCGACGATTTGAGAGTAGGTCATGGAGTGAACAACTACCTTCAAGTTAATTTAATCAAAGAAGAAGTTTTTGCGGCGGTTGCTTACAGAAAAGAATGGTTAGGCAAACCATTACTCAATTCACTCCAAAATCCTCAACCAGATAAACTTGAGATAGTCAAGGAAATTTTTAAACCCTGCAATCGGGCAATTATCTTAAACTGTATCGATCATCTTTATGGTCACTCTCTGCTCAAATTGCTAAATGCACAAAAGCACTTAGAATGCAACTCGGAGTGCGGGTTAGTTGTGATAGTTCCTAATTTTTTAAGGTGGATGGTTCCAGATGGAGTTGCCGAAGTCTGGACAGTACCTATTTCATTAAAAAATGGTCAAAATTACTATCCCAGCTTCGCCGAGTTTGTTGAGGAAGAAACTAAACGCTTTGATGAAGTTTATGTCAGCGAAGCCCATTCTCATCCCAGTCAGTTCGACATCACGCAGTTTACGAGAGTTCCCAA
This sequence comes from Microcoleus sp. Pol11C3, assembly GCF_036701485.1. NCBI lineage: Bacteria > Bacillati > Cyanobacteriota > Cyanophyceae > Oscillatoriales > Microcoleaceae > Microcoleus > Microcoleus sp. Pol11C3. The sequence continues at coordinate 5,018 of NZ_JAUBQW010000145.1, forward strand.
ACACAACTTTGAGGAACCCGAAACAAGAATTACTTTTATTTGGCGGGAAGATCGTTTATTAGTTAACCGCTTGCTGTTCCGAGTTTTGAGAAAGCTAAATCTACGACAAATGGCATTGCCAATGCAAAATTTGAAAATTCAGCAGTTATTTGAGAAAATCAGGTTGCAAGTACCAGAAGCAAAATTTGCTGTGGCTGGTCTGGGTACAAAAACTAAGTTCCCAGAATGGATTGAAGATTACAGGGTGGATAGTTTTAATGAAAAAATTGAAAAGGAAATATGCCGTTTTTATTCAGAAAGTCGGTTAGTAATTGGTCTTCATGGATCTAATATGCTGCTGCCTTCTGGTCATGCGGGTATGACCATTGATTTAATAGATGAACGGTGGGGAAACTTTGCCCAAGATGTTTTATACCAGGAACGCGATCCTAGAATGGCATCTTTTCGCTATAGATTTTTGCCTTATCAGACTAAAACTGATACACTGGCATTCATAGCGGCTGTGATGGTGCTGAATTGGTCTAAGTTTAAATCCCAGATGACTGCTGATGTTGTTAATTCAGATGTTGTAGAGTACTAGAAAAGAGCAAGTCGCAAAATGTTAAGGCGGGGCCAGCAACTTATCTTGTCAACTTCACCCTTTTTACTAAGCTGTTGTACCCTTAAATAGGGTATAATGGAAACTTAATTTAGTCAATCAGTACAAAAAAGCCAGCGAAGAATCATCTCAATGGAGAACAAATAGAGAAACTACAGAAAGCCTTAAAAAGGGAAGAAAATGGAGATATTAGAGAAAAAATTCTGATTTTCTTATTGCTCAATGACGGAAAAATACAAAATAAAACTGCTGAATTTGTGGGTTGTTCAGTAAATAAAGTGTCTAAAAGACTGCATTCATGGATACCCAGATAAACTAGAAAGTCTATCAGATAAAAAAAGGTTTGTAGAGTCTATAAGTAAAGGCGATTCAGATAATTTCTATAAAGTCCTAAAAATACTTTCTCAAGAACTAATTTATGAATGGGTATAGCAATCCTCGCATCAGTTTCAATAACTGGTTAACTGGTTCCCAAGCTCTGCCTGGAAACCAAGGTCACTCTTGCTCTGCCTCGGCCCAGACTATGGAGGCTCTTCCTCCGGATCTGCGTTACCAGGCTCTTCCTGGTAACGAGTATAATCATTTAGGATTGCTATAGAAGCCGGGAATCAAGCATCAGACTTTAGGGAGAAGCGAGCGAAAAGAGTGATCGTTCTCGATCATGCTAGTTTTCATAAGAAAGAAGAGTGCATGAAAAAAATTGAAACAGAAATGCCTAATCTTCATTTAGAAGTTTTCCCGGAATATAGTCCCGACTATAACTTAATTGAATTAGTCGGGCATTCTACAAAGGAATATATTATCAATCGACTTTTCACATCAATTGAAGAACTAGAATATTTATTACATCGTCTCTTAAATGAAGGAGAGTTGATTATTAAATGGGGAAAAAAATTAAAAACCAAGGTAATGCTTATATCACAGTTTAAATGCACAACAGCTTAGGATAGAATTTGGACGCTCAGAGAAGATACGATGGAGGGACTGGGACGGCTAAGTTTTGCGACTCTGATGGGCTACTGGTACGCAGCCATAGCCCAACTCAAGGATCGCTGGAAGCCAAGTCACAATACCCTCTATACGATTGTGGAAAGCCAGGTATAATTAAAACAATTAAGTAGAGTTTAAGAAATGTCCAATTACAAAATCCAAACACCCGTCGCTTTTATAATCTTCAAACGTCCAGATACAACGGCTAGAGTATTTGAGGCAATTCGTCAGGCAAAACCCCCCAAATTGCTAGTAATTGCTGACGGCCCACGTCCCGATAGGCCTGGAGAAGATCAAGAATGTGCTGCCAGCAGAGCTATTATTGACCAAGTAGATTGGGACTGCGAAGTTCTGAAAAATTACGCTGACGTAAATTTGGGTTGTTTGCAGCGGGTTTCTAGCGGTTTGAATTGGGTATTTGATATGGTTGAAGAGGCAATGATTCTTGAGGAGGACTGTCTCCCTCATCCTACATTTTTCCGCTTCGCTGAAGAATTGCTTGAGCGTTACCGAGACGACCAGCGGATTCTGTCAATTTCTGGTCAAAATGTTCAATTGGGGCGGAAAATAACTGATTATAGTTACTACTTTTTTCGCTACAATCACTGCTGGACTTGGGCGAGTTGGAGGCGAGCATGGCAGCACTATGATTTAGATATGAAGCTGTGGCCAGAAATTCGTGATGGTAATTTTTTGAGGGATGTACAGGGAGACTCCCATGCTGTAAAAGTTTGGAAAAATATTTTTCAGCTTTGTTATGAAATAAAATTACAGAGTTGGGCTTTTCCGTGGACATTTGCTAGCTTTATTCAAAATGGTATGAATATTCTTGCGAATCTTAATTTAGCTTCTAATATCGGACATGCTGTAGGGGGAACTAATACGGAAGATGTCAACAGTCCTTATAGTAATATGGCTGTAGAAGCTATAATATTTCCGATGAAACACCCGCCTTTTGCAATTAGGGATACGCAAGCAGATAATTTTACACAAAAAACTTTATTTGATTACGATCCGCTGTTGTTAAGAAAGGTACAAACAAAAGTCAATAAACTGTTGATAAAAATTAGGTAAAGTCAGTTAGGAATCTATTATGATAGGCAGGAGAAATGAAGGTTTTAGTTCTCAATACTTCTGATACTGAAGGGGGGGCGGCTCGCGCCGCTTATCGACTGCACCAAGGTTTGCAGGCGATTGGTGTGTCTTCGCAAATGCTGGTGAAAAATAAGAGTAGTGGCGCTCGCAATGTAATTTCGTCACAGAATATTATTGCGAATAAGTTTGACAAGATTATTTCAACTTTATATAACGCACCCTTGCGATTTTACCCTGAGAGAAACCCAGTTATATTTTCTACGGAATGGCTGCCCGATTCTCTCCCTGGTCAAGTTGCCAAACTAAAACCTGATATTATTAATTTGCACTGGGTTTGTGGAGGTTATTTACAAGTAGAAAGTATTCCGAAGTTTAATCAACCCTTAGTCTGGACGCTGCATGATATGTGGCCTTTTACAGGTGGATGTCATTATAGTGAAGATTGCGATCGCTACACTCAATCTTGTGGTAGCTGTCCGCAACTTCACAGTAATAAAGAGTCGGATCTGTCGCGGTCGGTGTGGCAGCGGAAAGCTAAAGCTTGGAAAAAGCTTAACCTAACTCTGGTTAGCCCTAGTGTTTGGTTAGCTAAATACGCTAATTCTAGTTCTTTATTCAAAGATTTTAGAGTTGAAGTAATTCCTAATGGCATCAATTCTCAAAAGTATAAACCCATAAATCGTCAATGGGCGCGAGAAATTCTGAATTTACCTCAAGATAAACAAATTGTACTATTTGGAAGTGCAGGTGGAACGGGTGATCGCTGGAAAGGATTTAACTTGCTCGTACCCGCTTTACAAAGCCTCAGTAAATCAGGCTGGAAAGAGAGGATAGAGTTGCTGGTTTTTGGCTCTTCGGAACCAGAAAATCCCATTGAACTTGGTTTTAAAACTCACTATTTGGGGAGACTTGCAGATGATATTTCCCTAGCCACTGTTTATGCAGCAGCAGATATTTTTGTCGCCCCTTCCGTGATAGATAACTTGCCAAATACAGTCATGGAAGCCCTTGCTTGCGGCATCCCCAGCGTCGCATTTAATATTGGGGGACTGCCCGATCTGATCGAACACTGCTCAAATGGCTATTTAGCTAAACCTTATGAAACAGAAGACTTAGCACAAGGAATTGCTTGGGTTTTAGAAAATCCCCATCGGCATCAAAAACTTTGTGTTCGCGCCCGCCAGAAAGTGGAACAAGAATTTACCTTAGACATACAAGCAAATCGCTATTTGTCTATTTTTAACGAGGTTATGTCAACTCGCAAGTAAAAATCTAATTTTAAGTAGTAAATTTTACCTGGCTATGGCTAAAAACTACCCAATTGAGAATAATGAACCGTACTAAAATCGCCACCCTTTTAACTTGCTTCAATCGCAAACAAAAAACATTGGCTTGCCTAGAGGCCCTTTTTAAACAGGTACTTCCAGCCGATGTTGATATTTTAGCCTATCTAGTCGATGATGCCAGCACGGACGGAACCAGCGATGCAGTCCGTCAAACCTATCCTCAAGTCAAGATTTTTTCCGGCGATGGGAACCTATTTTGGAACGGGGGAATGCGTGGGGCTTTCAGCGAAGCAATGAAAGATGATCCTGACTACTACCTCTGGTTAAATGATGATACTCTTATTTATCCAGAAACAGTAAGTGTCTTGCTAGAAACCAGTCACAAGTTATCAGAAAAAGGAGAAACAAAAGCAATCGTTGGCGGTTCTACCTGTGACCCAGAAACTGGTCAAACAACTTACGGCGGTGTGGTGCGAAATAACGCTTTGCACCCCTTCCGATATGGTGTCCTCGAACCAACAAAAGAGTCTCAGATTTGCGATACTATGCACGGTAACTGCGTATTAATGCCCCGCAGTGTTGTGCAAATTGTCGGCAACCTCGATCCGGCTTTTGTCCATTATATTGGGGATTGGGATTATGGTTTACGAGCCAGACAGAAAGGATGTACAGTTTGGATTGCTCCGGGCTATGTAGGTACTTGTTCCCTCAACCCCCAGGTTACCAAAACGGCTGCTGAGAATTTAAGCGAAGGATTGGATAAAATGAGCCAACCGAAAGGTTTATCATTCAAAGATACTACCCTGCAACCGGCTCAAGAGTGGAAAGTATTTACTCAACGACATGGTGGCTGGTTGTGGCCAATTTATTGGCTGCTACCTTATCGCAGGTTAGTTTGGCTTTCAGTGTTGAGTAAACTGGGATTGACTAAAAACAAAACTCAAGGTGAATAGGATGGTTGATAGAAATGAACTCCGCATTGCTTGGCTTGTCCCGGAAGTGGAACTGGGAGCTTACTGGCAGCCTGTTTTGAGGGAATTTACGAAAAATTTTAAGCATACTGTATTTTATACAGGTCGTGTTTGGCCGGGGTTCGATCCTACGCTGCCGGGAGCATCGACAATTCAGTTGGTAGGGGAGACTAAATTTGTCGAGACGGAAAAGATAGAAACAGGATACGATCGCGGATTCATTGTAGTATCGCCTAGTATTATCGGCTATTTGCTAAAATTTAGACCTCATGTGGTCTTTCCCCAAGCTTTCTCTTTGTGGACTGTAATTGTTGCGTTTTTAAAACCCCTACTGAGGTGGAAAATTGCGATTATTTACGATGGTAGTTCCCCAAATACAGACTTTCGAGATTCCAGTTTTAGGACATTTGTGCGCCGCATCCTTGTGCGGTTTGCCGATGCTTTTGTTGCCAATAGCAATGCGGGTAAAAAATATCTGATGGAAGTTCTCAACGTACCGGAGGACAAAATTTTTACCCGAACCTATCTCGTACCTGATGCGGGAGCTTTGCTGAAACGATTGGATCAAACTCAGCCACCAAACTTGCAGTTGAAACGCCCGATTTTTCTCTATGTAGGGCGCATAACGGCTAGAAAGGGAATTAAAACGCTTTTAGAAGCTTGCGCTATTCTTAAAAATCAAGGTTATGTTGATTATTCGCTGTTGATTATAGGCAAGGGAGATCAGCGGGAAGAACTGGAAGCATTTATTAAAGAGTGCGATTTTGAAGAGCAAGTAACGTGGGCGGGATGGGTAGAATATGGAAATTTAGGTGCTTATTTTCAGCAAGCTGATATTTTTGTGTTTCCTACTTTTGAGGATGTATGGGGTATGGTTGTACCGGAAGCGATGGTGTTGGGAAAAGCAGTATTGTGTTCAAATGGTGCAGCTTCCTGTGAGTTAATTATGTCAGGCGAGAACGGTTATATTTTCGACCCTAGCAGTGCTCAAGAGTTAGCGGATAAAATGCAAATTTTTCTAGATAATCCTGATTTGATTGAGTCGATGGGAGAGCGTTCACGACAGATAATTTCTCAAAAAACGCCAGAAACAGCAGCTAAAGCTTACGTCGAAGTTACATCTTTTTTGATGGAGAATAGGTGAACCAAGTTCGGCAACGGATTTTTTAAATGATTTAACGGAGGGATGGAAGAGGGAAGAGGGAAAAATTAGCAATTATCAATTAGCAATTACCACTTAGCCATGAAAGTTTTATTATCTGCGTTTGCTTGCGAACCGAATCTCGGCTCCGAAGAGGGAGTAGGATGGAATACTGTTATCCAATCTGCTAAACATCACGAAAGTTGGGTATTTACTCGCACGTTTTGTCGATCGTACATTGAAGCAGAATTAGATCGGAACCCAGTACCAAATCTGCACTTTGTTTATTTCGATCCGTTTGGGTGGAGCGAAGATTGGAAGGGGAAACAAGGATTGCTGCAACTTCACTACTATCTGTGGCAAATCTGGGCTTATTTTATCGCTCGGAAGCTCGATCGCGAAATCGGTTTTGACATAGTACATCACGTAACTTATGTCAAACATTGGTCTCCCAGTTTCTTGGCGCTGTTGCCACATCCTTTTATTTGGGGGCCTGTGGGGGGTGCAGAAGCAGCACCAAAGGCTTTTTGGCAAGATTTTAGCCGCCGGGGAAAAATTTACGAAACGCTGCGGGCATTGGCTCAAAGCGTAGGAGAACGCGATCCGTTTGTGGGTTTGACGGCGCGCCGCAGTGCCGTGGCGCTGGCAACTACGGAAGAAACCGCAGCCAGACTGCGATTTCTCAAAGCAAAAAATGTGAATATTTTCTCACAAGTCGGTTTGTCGCAGCAGGAAATTCAAGAACTCGAGCAATTTCCTACCCCGCCGGAGCAATCAATTAGATTCATCAGTGTCGGTCGTCTCTTACACTGGAAAGGGGTGCACTTGGGACTCCGTGCATTTGCGGAGGCGAAGCTGGAACAATCCGAATACTGGATTGTGGGAGACGGGCCGGAAAGGCAGCGCTTGGAAGCTTTGGCAACACAATTGGGACTGGCAAATAAAGTATTTTTTTGGGGAACTTTATCTCGCCCTGAAACTCTTTCTAAAATGGGGGAGTCTCACGTTCTCCTCCATCCGAGTTTGCATGACTCTGGTGGTTTTGTTTGCACGGAAATGATGGGGATTGGCCGTCCCACGATTTGTTTGGATTTGGGGGGACCGGCTACTCAAGTGACGGATCAAACGGGGATTAAAGTGGCTGCTACTGACCCAGAGCGCACTGTGCAAGGTCTAGCAGAAGCTATAGTGTGTTTAGCCCAAGATCGTGAATTGCGATCGCGCTTGGGTCGATCGGGTCAAACGCGCGTCAGGGAAGTATATGATTGGGATGTGAAAGGTAAATTCTTTGCTCAATTGTGCGAAGATATAGTCAAGGGAAAATCAGGATAAATTCTGATGGGTTCGATCAGGCAAAACAAAGAAAACTATATTTTTTCAGGCGGTGAAACGTGGGCGTTGCAATCATTACTGGATCGGCGGGTTTAATTGGCTCTGAGGCGTGTAAGTTCTTTGCCAATCAAGGCTTAGATATAGTTGGCATCGACAATAATATGCGCCAGTTCTTTTTTGGTGCTGATGGTTCAACAAACTGGAACCGCCAACTGCTCGAAAAGTCCTTGGGTACCAAGTATTATCACTTAGATGTGGACATTCGCGACTATGAAGCGATTACCAATATCTTTCAGCGGTACGGCGAGTCAATCGAATTAGTAATTCACACAGCAGCCCAGCCCAGCCATGATTGGGCTTCCCGTGCTCCGAAAATAGATTTTACAGTCAATGCCAACGGTACTATCAATCTTCTAGAAGTAACTCGCTTGTACTGTCCTAAAGCGGTTTTCATTTTCACTTCGACCAATAAAGTATACGGCGATACACCCAACAAATTGCCTTTAATTGAATTAGAACACAGATGGGAAATTGAATCGGGTCACACTTACGAAAGCGGCATTCGGGAAGATATGTCGATCGACCAGTGCCTGCACAGTTTGTTTGGTGCTTCTAAGGTAGCTGCTGATATTTTAGTTCAAGAATACGGTCGATATTTTAATATGAACACCGCTTGTTTTCGTGGTGGCTGCCTGACGGGACCAAATCACTCGGGAGCTCAGTTGCACGGCTTCCTTGCATACTTGATGAAGTGCGCCGTGACGGGAACTCCTTACACCGTGTTTGGCTACAAAGGCAAGCAAGTCCGCGATAACATTCATAGCGCGGATTTAATTTCGGCATTTTATGAATTTTATAAGGCTCCCAGAAGCGCCCAAGTTTATAATACAGGAGGAGGCAGATACAGCAATTGTTCGATGTTAGAAGCCATCCAGATGTGCGAGGCAATTGCGGAACGCAAATTTAATTGGACTTATGCTGAAGGGAATCGCATTGGCGATCACATTTGGTGGATTAGCGACAATTCAAAATTTTCCAGTCACTATCCTAACTGGAAAATGAAATATAACGTTAAACAAATCCTACAGGAGATTTATGAATGTAACCGCGAGCGTTGGCTGAAAGAAGGGTCGGATGATTGAGCTGGGAAAAAAGAATGTGCTGGAAATTTGGGGAAACGAGGAAATACAAAGTTAAACAAATCCTACAGGAGATTTATGAGTGTAACCGCGAGCGTTGGCTTAAAGAGGTCTTCTATGATTGATAAAGGGAAAAAGAATGTACTCGGCATATTAGTAAATGCCGTTAATTATGAAGCGGCTGTTAGCAAAATTATTGCAGCAGCCAGCGCCGGAAAACCAATGTGTGTTTCGGCTCTAGCGGTTCACGGTGTAATGACTGGGGTTCTTGACAGCACTCATCGCTATCGGATTAATCACTTTGACTTAGTATTGCCAGACGGACAGCCTGTGAGGTGGGCGTTAAATTTGCTCTACAATACGGAATTGCCCGATCGAGTTTGTGGGCCGAATGCGATGTTACAAATCTGCGAACGTGCGGCAGAAGAAGGATTATCTATCTATTTGTACGGGTCTCAATCTTCTGTACTGGAGGCGTTATCTCACAATCTTTGCCAACGTTTTCCCAAGTTAATTATCGCTGGAACTCAGCCTTCTAAATTTAGGCACGTTTCGGCCCAAGAAAAACAAGAAATTGCGCAGCGAATCCGCAACAGCGGTGCAGCAATTACTTTTGTCGGTTTGGGATGTCCGCGACAAGAAGTCTGGGCTTATGAATACCGGGACGAGTTATCAATGCCACTGATTGCTGTAGGTGCTGCTTACGATTTTCATGCGGGTAATTTGGCTAAATCTCCTGAGTTTTTATCTAAGATAGGTTTGGAATGGCTGTTTCGGATGATGAAGGAACCTCGACGCCTTTGGCAGCGGTATGTTTTTTTGAATCCGCTTTATATCTGGCTGTTTTTGCTACAAGCTTTGAAAATCAAACAGTTCGACCCCACAGACGCCACGCCGCCTGTAGAAGAAGTATTATATGGTTGAAATTTAAAAGTTTCTTGTGAATTATGGGTGCTCACAAGTAAAAAGTAAAAAAGTAAACACATCGTAACTAATCGTTTTGAGGTGCATATGCGATCGCATATTCAAGAAAACTTACAGCACTTCCGGGTGTTATGAGGTACAATAAGAATAGATAAAAAAAATACACCAATGAAACCATATTCAGTAGATTTACGAACAAAAATAGTAGCAGCCCATCAAGAGCAGAAGCTGTCGATCAGAAAAACAGCAGCGATATTTTCTGTCAGTAAAAGCTTAGTTCAAAAACTGGTCAAGCAACAAAAAATAGAGGGGAATTTACAGCCGAAACCTAGGGGTAAACCGAGATACAGTCATTTGAAGAATTCCACAGCTTCTTTGAAAGAAATAGTGGCCGCACATCCCGATGCCACTTTGCTAGAATTGTGTGAGTTATTTTCCCAGAATACGGGAAATTGGGTGGGTAAAACAGCCATGTGTAACGCCTTACAAAAGTTGGGATTAAATCGTAAAAAAAAACAGTGAGAAGTAGCCAAGCCGGCACTGAAAGAGTCATGAAATTAAGGTTAGAGTATTGGGAAAAAGTCAAGGATATCGACCCAAAAAATCTAGTCTTTTTAGATGAGACTGGAGTATTACGCTTGTTTAACCAGAACTCATGCACGTTCCCAACGAGGAACGAGAGCCGATG
>NZ_JAUBQW010000312.1:0-1193 GCF_036701485.1 Microcoleus sp. Pol11C3
TGCTTACTTAAATGACTTAATTGGTAAGCGAAGAAATAGTTGAGTATAAATACTCATCGCAAAAGTGACACGCTCCCTGTATGTTCAGACTAAACTAAATGAAGCTCAAGGCTTTGGAGCCGGAGAATTTAGTCACGAATGGCAATTATGGGATGAGGTAGTTCTGAGACATTCAAAGCTGATGGTATTAGGTAAACCTGGTGCAGGTAAAACTACATTACTACAGTACATTGCACTTAATTGTGATGAAATTGAGTGTCAATTCAAGTTAGTCCCTATTTTTATCTGTCTTGAAATTTTGGCTGACAATGCCAAGCGTCCCGATGAAATTGATATATTAGGATACATTCACAACAAATACTGCTGTAGTAATGTTTCAGAAGAAGAACTTAAAAGTTTACTGAATCACGGCAGACTGTTGTTTTTGCTTGATGGTTTAGATGAAGTTATCGAAGAAAAAATTAGTAGTGTTAAGTCACAAATTAATCATTTAGTTGATATTTATAGCAACAATCGATTTATAGTCAGTTGTCGAAAGGAGTTTCAAGCATATCAATCTAAAAAATTTGCTCATTTTCGTTCTTACTTAGTAGCCGATTTTGACAAAACTCAGAGAGACGATTTTATTAAACAATGGTTTGATGAAGTTGCAGTGATTGCACAACCAGAACGATCGGCCCAAGCAAATTACTTAATTAAAAAGCTGGATCTGCCCAAAAATCAGGGAATCCGAGAACTGACCGATACGCCTCTGTTACTCCATCTAATTTGTCTGATTTTTCAAGAAAGAGGAGATTTGCCGTCTAAAAGAGTTGATCTTTACAGAGAAGCAATAGATTTATTACTAGAAAAATGGAATCAATTTAATGAGCGTTTACACATAGATGTAGTTGAATTGAAAAAATCCTTAAGACGTATAGCAGCTATAACCTTTGAGGCGGGCAAGTCTTATTTTGAAGAAGCGGAAATTTCGCCGCTTATTGCGAATTGTTCTCAAACTTTATCCACTACTGAAGTTTTATCTGGTCTTATTGTAAAAAAGGGATGGAAACAATATGCTTTTTCTCATCAAACTTTTCAAGAGTATTTGACTGCCGAGGAATTCGTAAATTATAAAGGGCTCTTCAGAACTTATGGTGATAACTTTATCTAATAAAAGATAGACTCGTGCATAAGACTAGAAGCTGAAACTC
>NZ_JAUBQW010000146.1:0-593 GCF_036701485.1 Microcoleus sp. Pol11C3
ATTCTCAACCAGAACCGATTGTCGAAAATCTGCAAGTTTCAGAAACCGTAGAGTCGATCAACTATTCTCAACCAGAACCGATTGTCGAAAATCTGCAAGTTTCAGAAACCGTAGAGTCGATCAACTATTCTCAACCAGAACCGATTGTCGAAAATCTGCAAGTTTCAGAAACCGTAGAGTCGATCAACTATTCTCAACCAGAAACGATTGTCGAAAATCTGCAAGTTTCAGAAACCGTAGAGTCGATCAACTATTCTCAACCAGAATCCGAACCAGTTGCAGAAACACCAGACGAAATAAGCGATTTAGAACCAGAAATGCAACCAGTGGCAGATTTTCTGGAAATAGTAGAAAAACAAGAGTCTATTGAACATCCTCAACCAGAACCGGTTGTCGAAAATCTGCTTATTGTCGAAACAGTAGAGTCGATCGAGCATTCTCAACCAGAACCGATTGTCGAAAATCGAGAAGTTTCAGAAACCGTAGAGTCTATTGAACATCCTCAACCAGAACCGATTGTCGAAAATCAGCTCATTGTTCAAATGGTAGAGCCGATCGAGCATTCTCAACCAGAACCGGTTGTCGAAAATCAG
>NZ_JAUBQW010000146.1:693-15137 GCF_036701485.1 Microcoleus sp. Pol11C3
CTCATTGTTCAAATGGTAGAGCCGATCGAGCATTCTCAACCAGAATCCGAACTGATTTTAGATGCGCCAAAGTCGATCGAGCATTCTCAACCAGAATCCGAACTGATTTTAGATGCGCCAAAGTTGATCGAGCATTCTCAACCAGAACCGGTTGTCGAAAATCAGCTCATTGTTCAAATGGTAGAGCCGATCGAGCATTCTCAACCAGAATCCGAACTGATTTTAGATGCGCCAAAGTCGATAGAACATCCTCAACCAGAACCGATTGTCGAAAATCGGCCTGTTGTTTCAGAAACAGTAGAGTCGATAGAACATCCTCAACCAGAACCGATTGTCGAAAATCTGCCCCTTGTTTCAGAAACATTAGAGTCGATCGAACGTTCTCAACCAGAAACGGTTGTCGAAAATCTGCCCCTTGTTTCAGAAACAGTAGAGTCGAGTGAGCATTCTCAACCAGAATCCGAACCGATTTTAGATTCACCAAAGTCGAGTGAGCATTCTCAACCAGAATCCCCACCAGTTGTTAAAAATCGGCCACTTAAAAAAAAGCCACAACCGAGTAGCGATTCTCGACCAGAAGAGCCACCGGTTACCAAAAAGCGACAAATAGAAAGAAAAAAACTGGATAGCGACGACAGCGAAACACCACCCGCAGACGACTCAGAATGAACCAATTACCACTGGCCAATTACCCATTCCCAATTCCTAAATGTTAGTAATGATTAGTAATATTGTCGCAATTTACCGCAAAGAACTACAAAGCTATTTTGCCTCGCCATTAGCCTATGCCATCGCAGCAGTCTTTTGGCTAATCACCGGCTACTTTTTAATAGCCATCCTCCTCGCCCCCGACGGGTTAATTCCCCAAATAGGCCAGAGAGACCAAATGGGAATTACCGAACCTCCCATCGACGTAGCCTACGAATTCCTGCAACTCTTCCTGCGAATCATGGGTTCCCTTTCGTTGTTCGTACTACCCGCACTCTCAATGGGACTTTACGCAGAAGAACGCAAACGTGGCACCTTAGAACTATTAGCCACATCGCCCTTAACAAACTGGGCAGTTGCTACCGGCAAACTCCTCGGCGTTTTAACATTTTATACCACAATGTTGCTGCCTCTGCTGTTCTGCGAGGCGATCGCCCTCAGTTCCTCAACCCCACCCGTACCCCCCGGAGTTCTTCTGCTAGGACACGGCGGCTTAATCTTACTAGCAGCAGGAGTATTGTCGCTCGGAATGTTTATTTCCTCCCTCACCGACAGCACAATTTTATCAGCCATCCTCACCTTCACTCTAGTATTATTTCTCTGGGTGATCGATGCAGTCGCCGTCAGTATCGGTGGCCCCTTCGGAACAGCATTAGGACATTTGTCGCTCCTAACAAATTACACCAATCTTGTCAAGGGAGTTTTCGATACCAGCAGTTTAATTATGTTTGCCAGTTACATCATTTTAGGAGTATTTCTGACCGCCCAATCCATCGATGCCTTGAGATATCAGCGTTCTTAAAAACATCAGGTAAGGCTTCGGGGAATAAAGAGGAAAGATTGGGAAAGTAGGAGATTTGGAGAATTGCACATTAAAGGACACACCACCAATGCCCAATGCCCTGTTTGCCCAATGCCCAATGCCCAATGCCCCATTCCCCATCCCAAATTAATGTTAGTTATTCCACTAATTTCTTGAAATAATGAGATTTATCAATCCAAAAATCGACTTTGCGTTCAAAAAAATATTCGGTTCCAGCGACAGCAAAGACATCCTGATTAATTTTTTAAACGCCATCCTTTATGACGCACAGCCTGTCATCCAAGACTTAGAAATAATCAACTCCCAACCAGAACCTCAAACTCTTGCAACCCAAGACACACACCTAGATGTCAAAGCCATAATTAACGGCGACAGAATCGCCCTAGTTGAAATTCAACTCCTCAACGTTCCTTCCTTTGGGAACAGAGTTTTGTACAACGCTGCCAAAAGCTACAGCCAGCAATTAACAGGAAAAGAACGCTACGAAAGACTAAAAACAGTAATTTCTTTAAAAATTGCCGACTTTGAAATGTTTGAAAATCAGCCAGATTTTTTGTCGCGGTTTGTTTTTCAAGAAAAAGAGCAACAGTTTGACTATCCCGATACTGAAATAGAATTAGTATTTATCGAACTGCCCAAATTTAGCAAGGAATTAGCAGCATTAGAAACAACCGCTGACCAATGGATTTACTTTCTAGAAAATACCAGCACCCTGGAGACAGTACCAGAAACACTCAGTGCAGTTCCAGAAATTCAGAAAGCTTTTAGCATTGCCAGCGCGGAAAACTTCACTCAGCAAGAATTAAATGAATTGCAGAACCAAGAACTGTGGATTCAAGACCAGCAAATTGCCATAGATGTAGCAAGAGAACAGGTGACAAAAACTGCTCAACTCTCGTTAATATTGCGCCAGTTAGTGAAGCGCTTAGGCACAATACAACCGGAAACTGAAAACAGCATCCGTCAATTAGGTATACAGGAATTAGAACAACTAGGAGATGCCGTGATCGATTTCAACAAGCCATCAGATTTAACAGCATGGTTGCAGGCTAATGCGATATAGAATAACATCCTAGACCCGGAAATTTTTCCCTCAATATTTACCTTATGAAAATTAGCAAAACAAATTGGAAATACGTTTTTTTGCTGGGCCCTCTCCTCATCGCAGCGGGGGTAACAGCAGCATTTGTATCTGGAGTATGGGACCCCCTGACAGTCGGTTTAGTTATTGCCGGAGCAGTGACGATCGCACTTTGGCTGCTATATTTGAGTTACGAACAAAGCTTTTGGGGGCAGCGTTCCACTCAAGCGGGCACCAACGCCCTGATTGCTACCCTCGCCGTCTTTGTGATTCTCGGAGTAATTAACTTCATAGCTGTTCGCTATCCCCTCCGCATCGACTTAACCGAAAGCCAACAATTTACCCTCGCCCCCCAGACTCAACAGATACTGCGAAACCTGCAACAAACAGTCAAAGTTTGGGTCTTTGACCCCATCCAAAACCCGCAAATCAAAGAATTGCTGCAAAGCTACAAACGTGAGGGAGGCGAAAAGTTCCAATTTGAGTTTGTTGACCCGCAGGCCCAACCGGGAAAAGCGCGGGAATTTAGCATTACCAGCATCGGAGAAGTTTACCTGCAATCGGGCGACAAAAAACAGGTACTGCAAAAAGGTGGCACTGCTTTTGGTAGCGACCCGAATCAAGGTCTTTCCGAGATAAAACTGACCAATGGCTTAGAAGAAATCCTGAGCACTCGCGTTGCTACAGTTTACTTTTTGCAAGGCAAAGGAGCCCGCCCGCTAAAGGAAGGTCAAGGCGGAATTCAGCAAGCTGAAAAAGCTCTCAAAGATAAATACTACAACGTCCAAACACTGAATTTGACCGAACGCAAAGTAGTGCCAGAAGATGCAGATGCTTTAATCGTTCCCGGGCTGGAAAAACCGTTTTCCGATACAGAAATTAAAGCACTAAAAGCTTATCTCGATCGCGGCGGCAGTTTATTCTTAATGGTAGACCCGGCAATTAATATCGGATTGGACAAATTGCTGCAAGAATGGGGCGTAAAACTAGACACCCGTTTGGTCATCGATGCTTCCGACAACGGTCAAAGATTTGGCCTCGGCCCTACGGTTCCCACAGTCATGCGTTACGGCCAACATCCGATTACTCAAAGTTTTGGCAGCCGCATTTCTTTCTATCCGTTTGCGCGTGCTTTGGAAACCTCGCCAGTAGAAGGGATAGAGGAAAAACCGCTGATTTGGACGAGTCAGAACAGTTGGGCGGAAAGCGATTTGACGACTAAGAAATTGGAGTTCGATCCGAAGACCGATAAACAGGGCCCGCTATTATTAGGTGTAGCTTTAGTTCGATCGTCCACTGACAGCACTCCCTTAAAGCCCTCACCTTCACCAACACCAACACCAGTCACGCCTTCACCCCAAGCATCGCCGACAACTTCACCATCGCCGACAACATCACCAACAACATCACCATCACCAAAAACATCACCATCACCATCACCAACAACATCACCAACAACATCACCAACAACTTCGCCCTCGCCGACAACATCACCATCCCCGACAACTTCGCCCTCGCCGACAACTTCGCCATCACCGACAACTTCGCCCTCGCCGACAACTTCGCCATCACCGACAACTTCGCCATCACCGACAACTTCGCCATCACCGACAACTTCGCCATCACCGACAACATCACCAACAGCTTCCCCCATCAGCTATTCGGTGATTGTCTCGCAAGAAGCTACGCCTCCAGCATTACCGACGACTTCGCCAACACCGACAGCATCACCCACAGAATCTCCCACAGAATCGGCAGAAAGTTCGCCAACACCAACACCCGCAGCATCTCCCACAGCATCTCCCACAGCATCTCCCAGTCCAACGGCAACTCCTTCTGTGCCTTCAACTCCTAGAAAAACATCGCGAATGGTAGTAATTGGTACATCTCAATTTGTGACTAACGGTTGGTTTGACCAACAACTCAATAGCGACGTGTTTCTCAATTCAGTCAGTTGGTTGAGTAAACCAGACCAACAAAGCTTTTCTATCAGTCCGAAAAAAGCTACCAACCGCCGCATTAACATGACGACCATCCAAGTAGGATTGCTGGTGTTAGCTTGGCTAATGTGGCCTTTACTCGGACTGGGAATTGGTGGCGCTATCTGGTGGAAGAGAAGATAAGTTAGTTGACTGTTGTCAGTTGACTGTTGACTGTTGTCAGTTGACTGTTGACTGTTGTCAGTTGACTGTTGGCAGTTGTTATTAATAACAGACTCCCCAATGCCCAATTCCCAATGCCCAATTCCCAATGCCCAATTCCCAGTTACTATGAAATTGCAGAAAAATACATTAGTATTGATAGCCGTCGCGTTGAGCATGACTGGGTTGGTTGCTTTGTTCGAGATGCAAGTGTCTCCGAAACAGGAAGCCGCTAAGGAAGAAAAACAGAAAATTTTTGCTTTTAAGTCCGATCGCGTACAATTCTTTACAGTCAAAACTCCAGAAAAAATATTGACTTTTGAACGAGTTTATGCTACAAAAGGAGGCAAGTCTAACTGGGAAATGAAATTGCCAGTGCAAGCACACGCAAGTCAGGCATCGGTGGATTTTTTGCTCGACAGGCTGGCAACAGGAAAGAGCGATCGCACGATTAATATTACTGCTGCTCAACTGCCAGAATTCGGTCTCGACCAACCCCAAGCTACAGTCACAGTAAAACTGGACAACCAGGAAACTCACCGCCTAGTTTTAGGCAAAACAGACTTTAGCGGCCGCTTCTTGTACGCTCAAGCCAATCCGCCGGAAGCGCCCCCTCAAAATTCCGCCCAAAATTTGCCCGTGCTGCTAGTGCCTTTTGACTTTAAAAATGCCGTCCAGCGACCTTTGTCAGAGTGGAAAAAAGCAGAAGCACCCAAAACAGAGAAACCGCAAAAACCCTCTCCCACGCCAAGTCCTGAGAATCAATAGATGGCCAGTGGCTCCTCGATGTTGCACCATTCTCGATAAGCCTTTTATGAACAGGCAAGAGGCCTGTTCCACAAAGAGTGAATTTTATTGTGGAACAGGCCTCTTGCCTGTTGCTGACAATGGTGCGCTCTGGGATAGAATTTAAAGAACACATCCCAAAACCTGTTACATCCAACATTCCTCGCCTAAAATACAAAAAAGTTTAAGTTTAAACTGTATTAAAATAGCGTGCATTACCCCCAGGAACGGGCGAATATGTTTCAGACAGCACTCAACCAAGGTACGACAGCAACGGATACAGCGCTTGACGTTGAACTCCGCAAGGTCTTCAAGGTATTTAACGGCGAAACCGCAGTTCGCGGAGTAGACCTCAGCATTCGCCAAGGAGAATTTTTTAGCATTCTCGGGCCTTCCGGCTGCGGCAAGACTACCACGCTGCGGTTAATCGCTGGTTTCGAGACTCCCTCGGCGGGCGAATTGATGATTCGCGGCCAGTCGATGACCAACACTCCAGCTTACCGCCGTCCGGTAAATACTGTGTTTCAAAGCTATGCTCTGTTCGGACACATGAATGTCTGGGACAATATCGCTTTTGGATTGCGGATAAAAAAGCTGGGGAAAGCAGAAATTGAAGAACGGGTACGGGAAGTTTTGGCATTGGTGAAAATGGAATCTTTCGCCAACAGGTTTCCCGGTCAAATGTCGGGCGGTCAGCAGCAGCGGGTGGCTTTGGCGAGAGCTCTGGTAAATCGACCAGCGGTTTTGCTGCTGGACGAGCCCCTAGGTGCTCTGGATTTGAAGTTGCGGAAGCAGATGCAGTTGGAACTGTCGAATTTGCATCAAGAATTGGGTTTGACTTTTGTGATGGTGACTCACGACCAAGAAGAGGCGATGAGTCTGTCTGACCGGATTGCGGTGATGCACGAGGGCAGGATTGAGCAAATTGGCTCTCCTGAAGAAATTTATGAGTGCCCGCAGACGGCTTTTGTGGCGGATTTTATTGGGGATACGAATTTGTTTTCTGGTACGGTGGAGTTGATCGACCGATCGAGTATCACAGTTCGCACATCAGCCAATCTGAAAATAGTCGTTCAGCAGTCGGATATGTGGAGTGGTGTCACAGGCGACTCTGTGGTGGTCAGCGTTCGGCCGGAAAAAGTATATTTGAATCTCTACCAGCCGGAAGTGTCGATCAACTGTTTTGAAGGGCGGCTCAAAAATACTATGTACATGGGTACGCACGTTCATTACGTCGTTGAGTTGGCGTCGGGCGATAAAATTACTGTACGCCAGCCAAATACCGGCGGCTCTTTCCCAGATCCGCACACGCCGATTTATGCTTATTGGGGAACTACTGATTGTCTCGCTTTGACCGATCGAGGATAATTGGGAAACCAAGGAAGTTCGGCAACGGATTGTATAGCGGATGTAACGGATGTAACGGATGGATGTTAAATGAAGTTCGGCTTCCCAATTACCAATTTCCCAATTCCCCAATCCCCAATTCCCCAATCTAAAATCTAAAATCTAAAATCTAACTGTGCCTCCGACTAACTTACCAATTTCCAGGATTTTTCCGGCTAATTCTACACGCCGTCAGTTCCTAAAAAATTCGGCGGCGACAATTTCCGGATTAGCTGTTTCGAGTTGTGGCTGGCGGCTTGCAGACGTACAATCTGCTCCTCCCGTCAAAGGTTCGGCAGACAAACTTTTCATCTATACTTGGGCAGGCTATACCGATGACGCTTTGCTTGATCGCTTTGCCCAAAAAACCGGCATTCGCGTAGTGGCCGACGTGTTTAGCTCCAACGAAGAGATGCTGGCGAGAGTTCAAGCTGGTGGCGCCCGCGCCTACAGCATCATTTACCCGTCTGACTACATGGTGGTTCAAATGACGGAACTCGGGCTGTTGAGTCCATTAGACCACTCGATTTTGGGCGGACTCGATCGGCTCAAAAAACAGTTCCAAAACCCTGTCTATGACCCAGGAAACCGCTACAGCGTGCCTTTGAGTTGGGGAACCACAGGCTTGATTTACAACACCGAACAACTCAAAGAAGCTCCTGAAGATTGGAACTATTTGTGGGAGCACAAACAGGAGTTAGCAAGGCGAATGACGCTGGCGAGTGATGTTAGAGAAGTCATGGGCGCTGCGTTGCGGATGCTGGGCTATTCTCTGAATTCTACGAACCAAGAGCAAGTAAAACAAGCTTACGAAAAGTTGGTGCAACTCAAACCGGCGATCGCATCTTTTACTACTGATGCTTGGCGGCCTCAAATGCTGACCGGGGATTTGAAGCTAGCTATGTGTTATTCTTCTGATGCTAATGAAGTAATTTCAGATAACGATAAATTGAAGTATGTCGTCCCCAAAAGCGGTTCTTCTCTGTGGACTGACACTTTAGTAATTCCTAAAGGTGCTCCCAATCCCGAAGCAGCTTATAAATGGATTAACTTTCTGCTACAACCCGATGTCGCGGCTTCTTTAGTAGAGCGGCTCAGTTTTTCAACTCCTTCGGAAGATGCTTTTAGTTTGTTGCCGCCGGAAGTCCGCGAAAATGAGCTTCTTTTCCCTTCGGAAGCTGTTTTAAAAAATTGCGAAGGTGTGGCTCCGGTAGGGAAATTTATGGAAGTGTATGATCGCTATTGGACTAAATTAACCAGCGGCTAATCATCAAACCTAGGGCGGGTTTTACACCCAATCTCTGATTCTCACCCAATATTTACATAAACCCGCCCCCCTACAGCCACTCGCCCACTGTATCCCTATTAGATCCGTGTTAATCCGCGTTCATCAGCGGTTAAAAACTCAAAAAAATTGATCTATGGCTGTTTCAACTAGAACTCCCCCTCCTATTCCTCCCAATTCTCCCTTGAAGGCTGAAACTGTTTCCCCGTGGTCAGCGTGGACAGGTCCGCTGGCATTACTCGGCCCTTCTGGCTTGTTGCTGCTTTTATTATTAGTCATACCAACTCTGGTGATTTTTCAGCTTAGTTTGGTGCCCAATATTAAGCCGGGAGATTTGGTTAATCCTTCGGGAATCGGCAATTACCTGCGAGTGTTTGAGCCGCTGAATTTACAGGTGATGGGTCGATCGCTTTTTTTCGCAACGGGGACTACTATTCTGTGTTTGCTGCTGGGATTTCCCGTCGCTTACTGGATCGCCCTCAATGTCTCGAAAAAGTGGCGGAATTTAACTTTGTTAGGCTTTGTGTTGCCGCTGTGGACTTCTTCGCTGTTGCGATCGTATGCTTGGATTACAATTCTGCGTCCTACGGGGGTTCTCAACTCGCTGCTGGCACTTTTAGGCATTCCTCCTCTGGAATTGCTTAATCAAAGTTCCGCAGTTTTAATCGGCATGGCTTACAGTTATTTGCCTTATATCGTGACAATTCTCTACGCTTCTTTGGAAAAGTTAGACCGCAGGTTGCTAGAAGCATCTCAGGATTTGGGCGCGAATCCAGTGGAAACTTTCTGGAAAGTGACAGTACCTCAGACGATGCCGGGAATTGCTGCGGGTTCTTTGCTAGTATTTATTAGCTGTTTGGGCGATTTTGTCGATCCGGAGTTGCTCGGTGGAGCTTCGAGTATGACGGCGGCTCGTTTGATTTACAATCAGTTTTTGGGGGCGACTCAAAATTGGGGGCTGGGTTCGGCTCTGAGTATGGTATTAATCTTTGTAGTGAGTATCGGAATTGCTCTTTTGCTAAAATATGGCGATCGTAATGCAATTTAAGTTAGTTGACAGTTGACAGTTAACAGTTGTTAGTTGACAGTTCCAATAACCAATAACTAATTCCCCATTACCAATTACCAATTACCAATTACCAATTACCGATTACCGAGACATGGAAAATACCGCCGAAAATCCACAGGAGGAAATACAAGCCGATATGTACTTAAAACCTAAATTTAAGATTTCTTGGCAGGTAATATTTGCCGTTGTGATGTTTTTTTATATGTACCTGCCCATCCTCGTACTCACCTTTTATAGCTTTAACAAATCGCGTTTTAGCGCGGGCTGGGAAGGATTTACTTTAGATTGGTACGTTAAATTATTTAGCGATACGCGGATTTTAATTGCTCTGAGAAACAGCTTAACAGTGGCTGTTTGTGCAGTTGCAATCTCGGCGGTACTCGGCACTTTGATGGCCGTTGGTTTAGCCCGCTACCGCTTTCCTGGTAAGAGTTTATATCAGGGAGTTTCCTACTTGCCGATTATTATTCCAGATATTGCTACTGCAGTTGCTACTCTGGTATTTTTAGCAGCGCTGGCTATTCCTCTGAGTTTGTGGACAATTGTCGCCGCTCACGTTGTGTTTTGTCTGGCTTACATCGCTCTAGCTGTTTCTACTAGATTGGCCGATTTAAACCCGTATTTAGAAGAGGCTGCCTTGGATTTGGGTGCAACGCCTGTTGAGGCTTTTATTCAGGTTTTGCTCCCTCAATTAATACCCGGAATTGTTTCGGGTTGTCTGCTGTCTTTTGTCCTCAGCATGGACGATTTTTTGATTGCGAGTTTTACCGCAGGTAGCGGGACTACAACTCTACCGATGGAAATTTTTAGCCGGATTCGGACTGGCGTAAAACCGGATATTAATGCTTTGAGCGTGCTGTTGATAGTAGGTTCGGGAGGATTGGCATTTTTAGCGGAATATTTGCGCGGCCGGGGCGAGCAAAAACGGGTTCATTAGTCATTAATCATTAGTTATTGGTTATTAGTCATTAGTCATTAAGTTGCTACGCATCTAAATTGAATAAAGAGACGGGCAGGATGCCGTTCCACAAGAATTGTAGAAAAATTGACTGTCAAATTAGATGCACAGCAGCTTAGTCATTGGTTATGAGTCACCAAAAAACCCGGTTTCTTTGAGAAACCGGGTTTCTGAAGCGGTAAGATGCGCTATAAGCGCCCTACAGAGCTTCTGCGTCTAGGAATCAATTGCTGCTACTTGGCGGGTAATTTCACTTTAGTAGCCAAACCTAGTGCTTCCAAAACTTGAATTGTCATCCAAGTGAAGTCAATTTCCCACCATTTCATCCCGTGACGCGCAGAGTATTGATAAGCATGGTGGTTGTTGTGCCAGCCTTCGCCGTAAGTCAGGACAGCCACCCACCAACAGTTAGTAGAACTATCGTTTGTTTCGTAGGTGCGGTAGCCAAATTTGTGAGTGGCGCTGTTAACAAACCAGGTGCAGTGATACACCAAAATTAACCGGGCAAAAATTACCCAAACTACAAATGACCAGCCTGCTGCTAAGTAAAGCAACACGCCAAAGACGATTTGCATCGGCAGAAAGTAGTTTTGCAAAAATTGGTAAAATCGATCGCTCGAAATGTCTTTTGTGCAGCGGGCAATTTCAGCGTGAGCTGGACCTTTATATAGCATCCAGCCGATGTGACTCCACCAAAAACCCTTTTGGGCATTGTGAGGGTCGATCGCATTTTGGTCAGAGTGGGTGTGGTGCAATCGGTGCAGCCCAACCCAATCAATTATTCCTCCTTGACAGGCAAGGGCTCCGCAAAATGCTAGAAAGTATTCTACGAATTTTGGTGTCTGAAAACTGCGGTGGGTAAGTAGGCGATGCCATCCGAGAGTTATTCCCAAACCGCCGGTTATCCAGTGCATGAATACTGTTAAACCAACTGCTGTCCAATTGAAGTTGCTGGGTAGCAGGGCGAACAAAGCGCCGATATGAAGTCCTGCTAAACTAATAACGTGCTTCCAATTGTATTGGAGTTTTTCTTGCGTTGCTATTGTCATTCTTTTTTTGATTTCTGATGAGATGCCGACCGGGATTCACGCATAATAGTTTGGATTGAGCAGTGAACTTTTTTTGCTGCACACTTGCCCAAACTAATAAAGAATCAATGAGAGATTTGGGATTAGGATTGAAAAAGATTTACGGTTGTATTTTGAAAATAAAAAATTTGGCTGCCCAACAAAATTTTTTGTTCCCAATTATATTATAACTGATTCGGGTTTTGGTTGGGTCGATCGCCCCAGAGGATTCGAGCTTACTTCAACCCAACCTATACCGATCGCAAAAACAGGATGAGGCATTGGTCACGAGCCATTAGTCCAGAACTGATGACAGACAACTAATGACTAATTGCCCATGCTATTTTTCTGCTAATTTCACTTTGGTTGCCAAACCCAGCGATTGCAGCAATTGAATTGTCATCCAGGTGAAGTCGATTTCCCACCATTGCAGGCCGTGGCGAGCCGAGTATTGAAAAGCGTGGTGGTTGTTGTGCCAGCCTTCGCCGTAGGTGAGCAGAGCCACCCACCAACAGTTCGTCGATCGATCTCCCGACTCGTAGGTGCGGTAGCCGAATTTGTGGGTAGCGCTGTTAACCAGCCAAGTGCAGTGGAACACCACCACAATCCGCATAAACACGCCCCAAACCACGAAAGACCACCCGCCTAATAAATAAAGCAACACACCGAAGACAACTTGGATGGGTATAAAATATGCTTGGAGAAACTTGTATACTGGGTCGTCGCCGATGTCTTTAGTAAAGCGGGGGATTTCAACTCTGATCGGGAGATCCGAGAGCATCCAACCCATGTGGCTCCACCAGAAGCCTTGATTGGAATCGTGGGGATCTGTTTCGGTGTCGGAATGTATGTGGTGTAACCGGTGCATTCCTACCCAGTCGATCGGGCCACCTTCACAGGAAAGGGTACCGCAAATAACTAGAAAATACTCTAGCCATTTCGGTGTTTGAAAACTGCGGTGGGTGACGAGGCGGTGAAATCCCAGAGTTATTCCTAAACCACCTGTTACCCAGTGCAGAAAGACTGCTAGCCCGACCGCAGACCAGCTAAAATTACCCGGCAGCAAGGCAAATAAAGCACCGATGTGCAGAAAGGCCATAAAGCCTACGACAGGCCAATCAGGAGAAGTTTTTTTGGAAGTTGCAATCGTCATGAATATATTATGTTTACAAACTAGGGGCCGCATCTACGCCATAATGAACAGCGCGCACGCAAAGGGTGAGCGAGGTATAGATGAATAGCGTTTCACGGCTACAGGAAGCAGAACAGGCACTCTTTCAGATTTTTTCTGGTATTGACACTACAGTCAAGCAAAATCTTCAACGAGTCTTAAAAGCTTTTCGCAGCCACCGGGTTGGAGTCCACCATTTTGCAGGGGTTACGGGTTACGGCCACGATGATTTGGGTCGGGAGACTTTGGACGGGGTGTTTGCCGAAGTGGTAGGGGCCCAGGCCGCGGCTGTCCGGGTACAGTTTGTTTCGGGTACTCACGCGATCGCCTGTGCTCTTTTTGGCATCCTGCGTCCTGGTGATGAAATGTTGGCAGTGGCGGGTTCTCCCTACGATACTTTAGAAGAAGTGATCGGCTTGCGGGGGCAAGGTCAAGGTTCACTGATTGAGTTTGGCATTAGTTACCGTCAGTTGCCTCTAACTGGCGAAGGAAGTTTGGATTGGCAGGCATTGAGCTCTACTATTTCAGCAAAGACTCGCCTGGTTTTTATCCAGCGCTCTTGCGGCTATTCTTGGCGGTCGAGTTTGTCTATTTCGGAGATTGAAAAAATCGTCGCCATAGTCAAACATCAGAATCCTAGCACAATTTGCTTTGTTGATAATTGTTACGGGGAGTTTGTTGATGATTGCGAACCTACTGCTGTGGGTGCGGATCTGATGGCTGGTTCTTTAATCAAAAATCCGGGGGGTACGATCGTCCCTGCTGGAGGTTACGTCGCCGGCAGGGCTGATTTAGTGGAGGCGGCAACTTGTCGCTTGACGGCGCCGGGAATCGGCAGCAGCGGCGGCGCAACTTTTGATTTGAATCGGCTGCTGTTTCAGGGTTTGTTTATGGCTCCCGGTTGTGTGGGGGAGGCGATGAAGGGCAATCATTTGACGGCTTATGTTTTTTATAAGTTGGGTTATCGAGTGAATCCTATGCCTTTGGCTAGAAGACGAGATGTGATTCAGGCGATCGAATTCGGTTCTGCTGATAAGTTAATTGCTTTTTGTCGCGCGGTTCAGCAAAATTCCCCCGTCGGTTCCTATTTAGATCCGGTGCCGGCTCCTATGCACGGGTATGAAAGTCAGTTAGTGATGGCTGGGGGTACTTTTATTGATGGGAGTACGTCGGAGTTTTCGGCTGACGGCCCTCTGCGGGAGCCTTACGTGGCTTTTTGTCAGGGGGGAACTCATTGGACTCATATATCGATCGCCCTTGAGGCTGCGATCGAGGCTGTGGGCCCGGCTAAGTAAGTTGTAGGGGCGGTGCGGTATGGGGGCTCCCTGGCTTTGCATGGTGATTTTTGGGGATTTTTTTACCGCAGATGCAGGCCGATTGACCCTGATGAACGCAGATTAAAAGATGTATCGGCGATCGGCTGCTGGGAGTGGGTTCGCCTTCGATCGCGCCGGAACCGGTACACAGGATCGGAGTTAAAATTAATATCGCTGAATTTGCGAGTTTACTCGGCTTTTTTGAGTGCTTGAATATCGCTTTGCATAATTATGCTGACATTGCGCGAAATCTTGTCGATTTCCCAATCCCACCACCTAATTTCTAATAGTTGTGCAACTTCAGAATCGCTAAAACGCTGTTTGATTGGATGGGCGGGGTTTCCACCCACAACGGTGTAAGAGGGAATGTCTTTTACTACAACGGATTTGGCGGCAATAACGGCACCGTCGCCGATTTTGACTCCAGGCATAATGAAGGATTCATAGCCGATCCAAACATCATTGCCAATGACGGTATCGCATTTACTTGGCAGTTCCATTAATAAATTCATGGCTGTTTCCCAACCATTTCCAAAAACAGGAAAAGGATAAGTTGAAATCCCGTCTAGTGTCTAGTGGGTGCATCTCACTTTGGCAAATACATCAAATTGAAAGTTGACCGTTGAGATAAGCACAGCGAAGAGCAAGGATAG
>NZ_JAUBQW010000313.1:0-1190 GCF_036701485.1 Microcoleus sp. Pol11C3
TTGCTCTTCGCTGTGCTTATCTCAACGGTCAACTTTCAATTTGATGTATTTGCCAAAGTGAGATGCACCCCTGCTAAACTTCTTAAGTGGCACCTCAAGGAGCAACTTCCGATCCTGGTCGAGCTTGCGCCAACCCTCATCTGCTTGTAGCGATCGCCGCCCTACAACCACGAGCCTTACTGGTGCAGAAGATAACGCAGTATCTTCGACCAAATACTGCCATAGCCATTGATTCAGGTAAGACTGTGCTTTTTCATAGGTATCCAAAATCAGCACCAGCGATCGTCCTCTGCTGTGGGCAATTTGCATCAGACTTTCAGCAAATGCCTGGGTCAGTTTGAAAACTGGCTGTAACATAAGAGCCTGTAGCTCAGGCTGGTCTTTGGTCGCAGGGTGATTCCGCACTCGCTGCTCGATCGATTCTTGCAAGCAGTCTGCATCCTCTCCAATCGTCGGTAATGCAGAAAAACCTACCCCTGAAAGATTAAAAGATGTCGGCTTACTTGAGGTGGAGGTCAAACCTATTAGGTTTAGCCAAATGAAGCGTTGAAACCAGCTTGTAATCTTCCTTGCTTCTTCGCTGCTAATTGTTTCACCATCAATTGACTCATGACTCAACTTGTATAGAGTTGACTCAAACTGCTGCTCTTTTTGTTTAAATGAATCAGCGATCGTTTCACCTCCAAAACGCTCAACAGCCTGCTCGTGTACCTTTCGCATCAATTTTAGGGGAGTTTCGATATCAGGCGTTTTCGCAAAACAAATCTCCAGAAAATCAACTTGGCCTGCATGGGCATCCTTTAACCGCCCCAGTAACGTTGTTTTACCAACTCCGCCAGTTCCGCAAATATTGAATAGCAAGGGTTGTCCCTCAGATTCGTTGAGTGCTAAGTCAAAGCGTTCTAACAGCCTTTTCGCCTCATTTCGTTCAATGTAATGTCTATCTGGCACTCGCGATCGCATCGCAGATTGACGATTCATCTCGGGCTGAGCTGACTGCTGAGTCTCTTTCTTTGCTAATTGTGCCGCTTCTAATCGTGCCTTTGCTCCAGCAACTTCTTCTCGCTTTTCATCCAGTTGAATCTTCAGGTGTACTGGAATCGTCGAAGTGACGTAAGCTGTTGTGCCTTTAAATAGGGTATAATAAAAACTTAGCTTAGTCAATCAATACAAAAATGCCAGCAAAAAAC
>NZ_JAUBQW010000147.1:0-15120 GCF_036701485.1 Microcoleus sp. Pol11C3
GAGAACCTTTTTTCTTTGAGCTACCTCCGAAAATCCCCTTGACAACTGGCTTTGAGCCTTAACTTGTCACCAATGGTTAGATGCTAAAATTAGTGTTATGTAAACAAACATGAAGCTGAAAGAACTTGTCAGCCATCTCGTTATCGATCCTCGAAAATTAACAGAGTATGCTCTTAATGTAGATAATCCAGTCGGTAGCGATAAAGCTGTAATATTTCAGCGTCGTTTAGGATTTAGCCAAGAAAACTATGAATTGCTGTTAGCACAGATTTCAGCTAAAACTCTTGATGCTGAAGCAGTTTTAGGACTAAATGACAAACACGGACAGCGCTATACTGTAGACTTGGAAATTGTGGGCGCACAGGGACAGCAAGGGATTGTCCGTACAGGTTGGATCGTAGAACCGGGTAGTAATGGGGCGAGACTGGTAACACTATTCGTTCGGAGGTAAGCACGATCGTGCCAGAATTATTTGATGTAGTCGAATTGTTAGTAACATTGCCTGAATCTAATTTGCACCAGGGTGTTAGAGGGGCAATTGTAGATTGTTATGATGAGGGAAATTACGAGGTAGAATTTAGCGATCGCTCGGGCGAAACGATAGCTTTGTGTACTCTGTCTACGGAGCAGTTTTTAGTTGTTTGGAAGTCGAAAGAAAGGCGTTGGTTGTCTGTATCTGAGCTATTAGCTGCGATGGTTGGACGTTTGTCAGACGAACGTCAGATACAAGTTTTAGAGTTTGCGCGTTCTTTGTCTGGGAGATAGCGAGTTTTTGTGAGGGCGATCGCTTATATCAAAAAGACGATCTTTCTCTGGCCAAAAGGGCGATCGCCTATATGACACTAGCTTTTGCTGAGTTCCGATTGCGTAATCTACTTTAATTAACACTGCTTACCGCTGCAATTAACCACATCCTAAGATGTGCTTAATGCCTTCGACTACAGCCGCTACAGCCGCGATATCTAAAAGTCCCTGAAATGGAACTATTATCGAACCCAAGCTAGCACTGATTCCCAAAATAGCCATAACCTTCGCCGCAGCAGTGCCTATTGAAGCAATTGTCACTGTTGGCAGACCAGCCGTAGAGGCAAAGGTTAAAAGTCCCCCTAGTAAAGCTAGGATAGCGATTAAGTCTAACGGCCCGACAGTATGGCAAGAGTTAGTTTGTGCTAGTAGCAATTGAGTAAAATCCAAGGGAATTAAGATAGACATTTGATTTTTTTTAAACTTACTTCTATAAAAATAAAGTATACACAGTAAACTGTCAACGGTTCATCGAAAAATGTGTTTTATCTTTCGGACTAGCTCCTACTTTTTTGCCTCAACCTGATTTCTCCGCGAGGGGTTCAAGGGCGATCGCACTTTCAACTATGCGAAGAAAAGCGATCGAGCGATAGCTCTTCCCCTCTTAACAAAGCGATCACCCTTCGCCAGTGAAAAAGTCGTAAAGGGCGATCGACCTTTCGATGCCAAAAGTGCGATCGCTGGAAATCCGATCTAAAATGTGATTGTGCCCGCGAGCTCGGCTACAATAATCCTCGTATCGTCGTTTAGAGAAGCTTTCTGCCAGAAGTTGCACGATTTTACGGAATCATCATCAAAATTTTCTTTGGGGATCACCCACCTCCTCATTTTCACGCAGTTTACGGTGAGTACAAGGCTTTGATCGGCATTGAATCTTGAGAGATTATTGAAGGAGATTTACCGAATCGGGCCCAAAAGCTGTAAGAGAATGGGCTACGTTGTACCAGAAAGAACTGCTGAATATGTGGAATAGCCAAGAATTTAGTAAACTTCCGCCCTTAAAATAACTGTGATTTTTTTTATGAAACCTGAGCGCATTGTTTTTGCTAAAGCTATTGACGATAACACCTTGATGGTCAAGTTTGGCAATCTTGAAATCAAAAAATATAACATTTCTAAGTTATTAGACAATCCGATGTTTGCGATGTTAAGCAATCCTGGATTTTTCACAAATTATAAAATTGAACCTGGTGGTTATGCACTGGTTTGGAATGAAGATATCGATATCAGTGAATATGAACTTTGGCAGAATGGAGTCAGTTGCACGGATGAGGAAATTGAGCGATACATTGAATCTATTCATCATTCGTTCTGAGGTAAGCACGCTCGTGCTAGAATTATTTGATGTAGTCGAATTGTTAGTAACATTGCCTGAATCTAATTTACACCTGGGTGTTAGAGGGGCAATTGTAGATTGTTATGATGATGGAAATTACGAGGTAGAATTTAGCGATCGCTCTGGCGAAACGATAGCTTTGTGTACTCTGTCTACCGAGCAGTTTTTAGTTGTTTGGAAGTCGAAAGAAAGGCGTGGGTTGTCTGTATCTGAGCTATTAGCTGCGATGGTTGGACGTTTGTCAGACGAACGTCAGCAACAAATTTTAGAGTGGGGGCGTTCTGTGTCTCAGAAATAGTCTGTTTTTGGCGGCGTTTTGAGAGGAATCACACAAACTCTGCACTTGGATTTCAAGGCTGTAGATCGACTGTTGTCCACCTATATGTCACAATAAACAAGCAATTATTATATTTTGAGTTATCCTGTGAGTCCTACTGCCGAAGTCAGCAATAACCTGAATGCGGGCGTTCTACCAACCGTTACCGCTACCCCAGCCCGCCGCGCTGTTTTTCCCTTCACTGCAATTGTTGGCCAGGAGGAGATGAAACTGGCGCTGCTATTGAATGTCATCGATCCCAAAATTGGCGGGGTGATGATTATGGGCGATCGAGGTACTGGTAAATCTACCACAATCCGCGCCCTCACTGATTTGCTGCCGGAAATTGAGGTGGTGGCTGACGATCCTTTTAACAGTCATCCCACCGATCCGGATTTGATGAGTGATGAGGTGCGCGATCGCACTATGTCTCAAACTGACATTAAAATCGCCCGCAAGAAAGTCCAAATGGTAGATTTACCTTTGGGCGCTACCGAAGACCGAGTTTGCGGTACGATCGACATCGAGAAAGCTTTGTCGGAAGGTGTTAAAGCTTTTGAACCCGGGCTTTTAGCTAAAGCTAACCGCGGCATTCTGTACGTTGATGAAGTCAATTTGCTCGACGATCATTTAGTCGATGTTTTGCTCGACTCGGCTGCCAGCGGTTGGAATACTGTTGAAAGAGAAGGCATTTCGATCCGTCACCCGGCTAAATTTATTTTAATCGGTTCCGGGAATCCAGAAGAAGGAGAATTGCGGCCGCAGTTGCTCGACAGATTCGGGATGCACGCAGAAATTCGGACTGTAAAAGACCCGAATTTAAGAGTGGAAATTGTCGAACAGCGCTCTAGTTTTGACCAAAATCCGCCGGAGTTTCTCGCGAAATATCAGCACGAACAAGATGATATGCAGCAGAAGTTGGTGGAGGCTCAGGAAAGGTTAAAATCGGTAACTATCGATCGAGAGTTGCGGGTAAAAATCTCCCAAGTTTGCGCGGAATTGGACGTAGACGGGCTGCGGGGCGATTTGGTGACGAATCGGGCTGCGAAAGCTTTCACGGCTTTGGAATGCCGCACAGAGGTGACTGTGGACGATATTCGCCGGGTGATGACTCTGTGTTTGCGGCACCGGTTGCGAAAAGACCCGCTAGAATCAATAGATTCGGGGTATAAAGTGACTAAAGTGTTTGATCGGGTATTCGGCCTAGAAACAACTGAGGGGTAATTAATAATTGGTAATGAGGGGTAATTAATAATTGGTAATTGGTAATGGGTGGTGAGGAAACATTTCCCAAATTTTTAATGCCTCCTTCCCCAGTTCCAATTACTAATTCTGGCAATGGAAAAACGAATTTTAGGATTAGATCCGGGCTTAGCAAATCTTGGCTACGGGGCAATTTCCTGTCAAATTGTCCCGGGGAAACAAGATAAAAACAGCGTTTCCATGATTGATTGTGGCGTCATACAAACAACGCCAAAACAGGAAATGGGACAGCGCTTGAAAACAATTTACGACGATTTGCACCAGGTAATTGAACAGATTAAACCTGATCTTGCAATTGCCGAAAAACTGTTCTTTTACAAGATGGGAAATACCATACTTGTAGCGCAAGCGCGGGGTGTTTTGACGCTAGTATTAGCGCAGTGTGGAGTGCCACTGTTCGAGTTTACGCCGGCTCAAATTAAGCAAGCTTTGACCGGGCGAGGTAATGCGGATAAATCTGAAGTGCAAGAGGCCGTGGCGCGGGAGTTGGAGTTAGGTTACATTCCGAAACCGGATGATGCGGCGGATGCTTTGGCGGTGGCTTTGACTGGTTGGTACGATGATGATATTTGTCCGAAGAAAATACAGTTGGAAACCGAAAAAGTTTGATGCAATATCAAATCATCGGCAAATTAAGCACAAATCCGGGCAAGACATCTTCTCCCGATAAACTTACAGGAAATTGTACAATCTCTACTTCGCGAGAAGGGCGATAAATTTCTACTTGTTGGTCTTGCGGATTAATCAGCCAACCCAAGCGTAAACCGCTGTTCAGATATTCTTGCATTTTCTCCTGAAGCGGGCGCAGCGGGTCTGTTCGCGAGCGCAATTCAATTACAAAGTCAGGACAAATAGGCGGAAATTTTTCCCGTTCTTCTGGTGTTAAAGCAGACCATCTTTCTAAGCTAATCCAAGCCGCATCTGGAGAACGGTCTCCATTATTTGGCAGCCGAAAGATTGTCGAAGAACTAAACACTTTCCCTAGCTGTGTTTGCTGATTCCACAGCCAAACTAAGCCAATTAAATCTGCTTCTCTATTGCCGCTGACTCCGCCTACGGGTGACATAATGATGATTTCTCCTTTCGCTGTCCGTTCAAATTGCCAGTCTCGATTCATCTGGCACAAACGGTAAAACTGTTCATCTGTTAGTTCGACAGTATCTAAGTTTAAAGTAACTGTTGTCATTTTTCTTAACTCCCGAGAAATATGAGTCCTGTCAATCTATTTTAGCGCCGCTTTTTGTCTATTTTCACATTAGTCCTCAGAGCGAGAAATTAAGCTTTAATAGGGGTTTCAACCCTAGCCGGACTATTCCGAAGTGCAAAATATCAATTGAACAGATAATTAAGTCCGATCGCGCAATTCCCACCTCAATCAAAAAAATGCTATAATATCAAGTTTAATTGCTAAACTTAGCCCGCCAGCAGACAACACAGGAAAATAATATGGTGATTATTACCTCACAACAAATTGCCCAATTTCGCTCGCAATTAGCCGAATATCCCGAAGCCCTAAAAGCCCTAGACGCAATCGAAGATTGCGAAGGTAACATCGAAGATGCAGCGATATCTCTAGCAATTCAAGCCGGACAAGAACCGAATATCTCGGAAAATTGGTTAGACGGATTGGCCAAAAGATGCCGCGTTGCTATCTGCAAATCAGAGGTTAAAGAAGAGTTGACAAACGGACAATTGAATGCAGCATTTAGAGATTTAGTTGCCGCAAAAATTTGCCCTGATATTTTGGTGACTTCGGTGATTATTTATGTATTTAAAACTGGGGTGAATGAGTTTTGCGAGCCTCTCGAATATAAGCTGTAAATCCATAGCTGCATTTAAAAATTAGTTAAGCAAAGCTATCGCGAAGGGTAGGAAATCGCCCTCATTTCTCAAAACATGATACAACGAGGCGATCGCACTTTTTCTCTACCCCTTTGCACTACTGTACCCAGCCGGGCTAAAATCGGGCGACAAACCCAAAGATTTCCCCAGCAAACGAGCAAGTTGTACTAAAAAATTAGCAGTATCTTCGTCGCCTTCACGGGCCATTGAAGCTGATATCTGGATTAGCATTTGCACAAATCCTGCATCAATTAAATCGGAACAAGAACTCAAAACCTCTGGTTCTTGGCCGTTGGGACAGGTAAGCACTCGCTCGATTAAGTTCAAATAAGCCTCTTGGCGTTCTGGATTCATTTTGGGAGGAGCTGTACAGTAAATAATTTATTATTACGTTTAACTCAGTCCTGTCAATCAGGCGATCGAATATGCGATCCCCGTCTTTCCTCTAGAAACTCCATTCAGTCGGGAATAGACAGAAGCGTAAAGAAAATCTTAAGTTTTTCAATGCTAGTTTATTCGAGGTAAAGTGCTGAGGTTGCACCCTAGGATTCAAGGGACATAGGAATGTAAAAAATGAAAATAGGAATATTTTTAGGAAATCTCGGAAACCCCGCCATCTACTATCCCAAACTCGCCCCAATTACCGGCGGAGTCGCGGCGAGCATTTTTCTTTGCCAATTATTACAATGGCAATCACAACACTCCAACTCTACCGAATGGGTGAAAACCAACAGCAGCGAAATTGAAAAAGCCACCGGTTTAAATCACGAAGAACAAGAACTCGCGAGACGCCTGCTCAAAGTGCGATCGCTCCTGAAAGAAAAATTAACAAATCCCAACACGGACTGCCTAGAACTCTGGGCGGACATGGATGCTTTCGAGGAAAAACTCAATAACTTTTGGACACCGAATCCGCCAGATATTATAACACCGATAAGTCGCGAAAACAACAATCACCCTGTAGAAATCTTCCGCGAAACATCACCCCCAAATCATGTAGTTAAAACCGACAAATATTTCGGGCAACCCCGCCAGCAAATAGCCGTTGCTGTCACCCCGAATTACCGATTTAGTGGCCCTTGGAACTCCGAACAAGAACTGCATAACTTTCAGCGAGCCTTAGAAGAATATGCTAAAGAACGTAATTTATGGTTTGGCAATCCTTCAGGATGGGCATTTAAAATTATTGACAGCATGACAAAAGGCTTAACCTCGACTTTTTGGGAGGAATTTATCGCCGGAATCCCGTTAGGAGAAAGTCAGAAAGTCAAGCGAGATTGGGAAATCGAACCGGAAGTGCCTTATCCTGCCTTTGAAGAGGAGCGAATTCAGTATTACGTGCACAAAGGCGAACCGCTAGAAGCAGCAGTCTCTAAAGCCCGTGCTGATTTGAGAAACCCGGTGTTGGGTAAAGATTTGTGGGAGGGATTTCTGCGAAAGTGCGATCGCATTGCTGATGATGCACTCAAAGCAAAACAGCAGGGCGTTGACACACCATATCTGCCCTCTTCCTTCAACGAAAAACCCCAAATCACCAAGGATAGCGTAATGCAGAAATTAGGGGCGATCGCACCTCAATTTGCCTTAAATCAATCCACATCTGACCAGATTCCTGCACTGCTGAAACTTGCTGAAACAGCATCGCCAACTCCCGCCGAAATTCCCAGTATTTCCTCTTTGCAAAAAGCTTACCAAACTCCTCTGGGCCGAAGTATAGTTGAAAAACAAATCGCTGCAAACCCCGACTGGGGCTACGAAATAGTTGACGGTGAAATCGTAGAAGCTATCCCTTTTTAATGAGGCTGATATGAAACGAATTAGCAATATCAATCCGCTGGGAGAAGAGCGACCAAATCCTTCTGAGGAAGAGAGAGAAAAACTGCGGGGGGAAAGGTTGCAGCGAGAAAGAGATGAAGCATATCAAATGTTAGTTGAACTCTGCAATTTTGGCGAATATGACATGGCCGAGCAGTTGGCCAATCGACATTTTAATTGGGGTTATGAAATAGTGGATGGGATTGTGGTGGAAAGGATAGATTAGGTTCGCCGTTATCCCATTTGTCACTTTCATGGGCGGGCAAGATGCCCGCCCCACAAAAAATTTAATATGTCGTGGAACAGGCATCTTGCCTGTTCCTAAGAATGGTACAAATGGACTCTCACAATCTCTATGTTAGAATTATAACTAAAACTTTAATAACTATCAAACATGACAACAACTATTAACCCCAAAAATATAACGCTCGGTGAAGTCAGTCAATTATTGAAATTCCAAGAGCAGCTTAATAATGACACGTATACAAATTTTTTATCCTTAGAATCCTTAACAGAGATAGAACAGTTAGAACTCGCCCAAATCCGCAACGATTTTCGCGAATACCTTTCAGTGAAAAGAGTCTCTGAAGGACTGGTACAGGCTTTAACTACGTTTCCCTTAATGCGATTGGCGGGCTTCTACCGCCGCCCAATCAAGATGAGTCTAGAACAAGACATTGCTAACATAACTATAGA
Source organism: Microcoleus sp. Pol11C3 (assembly GCF_036701485.1). NCBI lineage: Bacteria > Bacillati > Cyanobacteriota > Cyanophyceae > Oscillatoriales > Microcoleaceae > Microcoleus > Microcoleus sp. Pol11C3. The sequence continues at coordinate 8,073 of NZ_JAUBQW010000147.1, forward strand.
AGATGAAGATACAACGATTACAGGCAGATTTGACATTTTATCCATCAATAAAGAGAAACAAATTGCCGCTGATATACCATTTTGGATTTTAGTAATAGAATCTAAAAATAGTCTAATTTCTCCCCGCGCTGGTTTGCCCCAACTTCTAACTTACGCCTCTAAAAGTTTAGAATATCAAGAGTCTGTTTGGGGATTGGCAACTAGCGGAGAGTTTTATCAGTTTGTCAATATCCGCAGAGGAAATCCCCCAACCTATCAGCTAATGCCCTTTCTGACTTTGATGGAGCCCGAACCTTCAATTTTGTTGCTGCAAGTTTTAAAAGCTATTTGCAAACTATAAAAAAAGAGGCAGAGAAAATTCTCCGCCTCCAATCTGCAATGACTGTTAACCTAAAAGTTAGATTAGCCAGCCAATACTTTTTAGTAGCCTCTGGTGTTAGGCTTGTGGACGATGAAGCTCAGCACTTGGCACTGCTTCACGTTGTCAAAACCCATGACGCGGATGTAGCAGCTAGGATTTTCTTGACGGCAAGCTTGAACTTCTGTCATGATTTCTTGGACGCTGCGAGCACCAAACAAAGGCAACTTCCAGAGAGTCCAGTAGCGCATTTCAGCAGCAGAGGTTTCGTTGAATTCTACGCCGGGAATGTAGCCTTGATCCAGGATGTACTGGAGTTGCTTGGCAATTTGCGCGTCTGTCAGCGGGGGCAAATAGGACAGAGTTTCGTAACGACGCTCTTTAGGTAAAGTCTTCATTTTTTGTATCTCTAAGGTGTGTGTTCGATCGCACTTGTCGATCGATTAACTCGACAAATTATCCAGATTCGGTTCTGAATCTATTGATGTTTCAGGATTACTGCTAGAAACAGACCAATTAAGTTGCGTAGTTCGCTCTAAATGCTGGCGTCTGTGTTCCATATTCGCCTGTTGAATGCCAGTACAAACCATTTCTGGCAAAAATTCCGTCACATCGTGAGCCAGATACTCTCGCACAGTCATGATCCGAAATCCTAAATCTTGATTTTCCAAAAGCAACTCTTGAATATAAGCTTCTCCATCTTGGATTTTGCCCTTAGTGGAAAAGTCGTTCAACCAGATTGCCAGAGGAGGATTGGTTTCGCTCAACTGAGCGACCACCATCCGCACGGATTGATAGGTTAGGTAACTTGCCAGCACCTTAGCGGTGTCTTTCGCAACTTGTTTGAGATCCATTTTTGACCCCAGCTCCCTCAAATTTTAGATTTTGGATTTTAGATTTTGGATGCAAACTTACTGGTAAATCTTCTTCAAAGATAAAGACTCCACAGCAAGTTTGCTACCTAAAACCTAAAATCTCAAACCCAAAATCATCAAACGGTATCCATTGCCTCGAACTCAAACTTGATTTCTTTCCAGAGTTCGCAAGCAACAGCCAGTTCAGGAGACCACTTACAAGCTTCGCGGATCACGTCGCCGCCTTCGCGCATCAAGTTGCGGCCTTCGTTACGAGCTTGGACGCAAGCTTCCAAAGCAACGCGGTTAGCAGTTGCACCAGGTGCGTTACCCCAAGGGTGGCCCAAGGTGCCGCCGCCGAACTGCAAGCAGGAGTCGTCGCCGAAGATTTCCACCAAAGCGGGCATGTGCCAGATGTGGATACCACCAGAAGCAACCGGCATGACACCGGGCATGGAGGCCCAATCTTGGGTGAAGTAAATACCGCGGCTGCGGTCTTCTTCGATGTGGTCTTCGCGCATCAAGTCTACGAAGCCCATCGTGATGCCTTTTTCGCCTTCGAGTTTGCCCACAACTGTACCGGAGTGCAGGTGGTCACCGCCGGACATCCGCAAGCACTTGGCAAGCACGCGGAAGTGGATACCGTGGTTCTTTTGACGATCGATCACGGCGTGCATAGCGCGGTGAATGTGCAGCAAGATACCGTTGCGGCGGCACCATTTTGCCAAGGTGGTGTTAGCAGTGAAACCACCGGTCAGGTAGTCGTGCATGATGATGGGGGTTTTGATTTCCTTAGCGAACTCAGCCCGCTCCATCATTTCTTCGCAGGTAGGGGCAGTTACGTTGAGGTAGTGACCCTTGACTTCGCCAGTTTCTGCTTGGGCTTTTTCAATAGCTTCTTGAACGAACAAGAAACGATCGCGCCAGCGCATGAACGGTTGCGAGTTGATGTTTTCGTCGTCTTTGGTGAAGTCCAAACCGCCGCGCAGAACTTCGTAAACGGCACGGCCGTAGTTCTTAGCAGACAGACCCAATTTGGGCTTAATTGTACAACCCAGCAAAGGACGGCCGTACTTGTTCAATTTGTCCCGCTCAACGGTAATACCGTGAGGAGGGCCTTGGAAGGTTTTCAGGTAAGCAATGGGAATCCGCAAGTCTTCCAACCGCAGAGCGCGCAAAGCTTTGAAACCGAACACGTTACCGACCAAAGAGGTCAGCAAGTTGGTGACGGAACCTTCTTCAAACAAATCCAAAGGATAGGCAATGAAGCAGATGTACTGGTTGTCTTCACCGGGAACTGGTTCGATGTCGTAGCAGCGACCTTTGTAGCGGTCGAGGTCGGTCAGGAGGTCAGTCCAAACAGTCGTCCATGTACCTGTGGAAGATTCAGCAGCCACAGCAGCTCCAGCTTCTTCTGGGGGAACTCCCGGCTGCGGTGTGACGCGGAATGCAGCCAAAATATCTGTATCTTTCGGCGTGTAGTCCGGGGTGTAATACGTTAGTTTATAGTCTTGAACTCCGGCTTTATACCCAGCCTTTGATTGAGTTTGGGTTTGCGCGTAAGCCATATCTCGCTTCCTAGTATTCGCTTAATTTTTTTGCCCGATCGCAGGCTGTTAAAAATATATCAATAAAGTGTCACTCTCAAATTTTAATATTCTTTTAATCATCATAAGTATTGTTTATTTTACTTTACATTAGGACAACATTTGTAACATATCTTATAAAATGGAAGCTGCGAAGGATGCAGGGGGAAAGGCTGGGGATCGCAGAGCGGGGGGAGAATTTCGAGCGAGTGAAAGATATTGTGCAGCAAGCGGAACAGGGGATTAATACGGTTTATGTAAAGAATTTAATACTTAAAAATCAGAATTGGTAAGGAGTAATCGGCCAGGGGGAAGTAGTTAGAAATACCTAAAGTTGTGGATTGCAGTTGAGATCGATCTCAACTGCAATCCAGTATGCAATCTAAAATCCAAAATCTAAAATCCAAAATCTAAAATCCCGTGACTTCCAGACCGCCAACTCAAAAATCGACAGCATAGCACATAATATGGACAGGACTGGTGCTATCAAACCAAATCCGTCGTTACAGCCATTTAACCTCGCTGAAAACCGGGTTTCTGCGTTAGCAGCGCGTAAGTCTACTATGGATATTAGCCCCATTTTTACTCTGGTTGTGCCTCACCCCCCTTCAAAAGCCGTTCACTGCATCAATCCAGATTGCCCAAGGCCCTACCCTCAGACTTGGGGCAACAATTTTTGTCATAGTTGCGGGGCTCCCCTGCGGCTAAAAAATCGCTACGTCCCTCTACAAAGCCTCGGTTCCGGGGGTTTTGCAGCGATTTTCACCGTTTGGGACACAGAAACTGAAACCGAGCGCGTCCTGAAAGTGTTGCTCGAAACGGCTCCAAAAGCGCTGAAACTGTTCGAGCAAGAAGCTTGGGTTTTGGCACTTTTGCGGCACCCGGGCGTCCCGAGAGTCGATCCTGACGGTTATTTTCACGTCCAAACCCAAAATTTTGCAGGCGGGGAGGGAAATCCTGCGGCGAAGCGGCTGCCTTGTTTGGTAATGGAAAAGATTCACGGCAAAACTTTAGAAGAGGTTCTCCACGAGTACCCCCAAGGTTGTCCGCAGGAATGGGTGTTTAGTTGGCTGAGTCAAGCTGTGGAAATTTTAGAGGAGTTGCACAGGTGTCAGATTATTCACCGCGACATTAAACCATCAAATTTGATGCTGCGAGACCCGGAATCGCCCCAAGTTTTGCTAAGCAAGGGTTTAGGCGGACTGCAATTAGTGACGATCGACTTTGGGGGAGTTAAACAGATGGGCGGTGTCGAATCCGTAGGGAAAGATTCTCGGAGTTCGACGCGGTTGATTTCGCCCGGGTACAGTCCGCCGGAACAAATTATGGGCGGCGGTGTGGTGCCGGCGACGGATTTTTATGCCCTCGGGCGGACTTGCATTCACTTGCTGACGGGGAAGTATCCGGCGGAAATTGAAGATCCGATGACGGGGGAGTTGCGGTGGCGCCACATTGTATCTGTGAGTCCGGCTTTGGCGAATTTGTTGGACGATATGGTGCGATCGAATGTGCAGCAGCGTCCGGCGACGGCTGGCGATGTTCGGGCGCGTTTGCAGGAGATTTATGCTAGGAGTAAGGGCAAAATCGCGATCGCCCCTGCGGGTCAAGCTATTGTGGAATTTTGCCGGCAAGTAGTGGTGGCGGGGGCGCAAAAAACTGCAAGTTTGATGGTTTTGGTGTTCGGCGCGATCGCCCAAATTGTGGTAGCTTCTCTGGATACTGGCTGGGAAATGGTGCTGGGTGGCGTTGGTGGAAGTGCGGGGGCGATCGGCGGTTTGGTTTTGGGTTATGCTTCGCCTCTAGGCCCGGAAATTGCCAGTTTTCTGAATGAAGGTTTGCACCAATTAATTCCTAACATGACTTTCGCTGTCGGGCCGGAAGTGCTGCTGTTTGGGTTGGCGGGGTTCGGAACTGCGATCGGTTTAACTGATGCGGGGAGTTTTCGCCAGCAAAAACAGTATTGGCTGTCTGGATTGATGGGAGCTCAGGGTTATTTGTTGGCAGGTTTGTGCTGGATGGAAGCAACAGCTTCTAGTGGCGTGCAGGGGGTTATTTTGGGAGCTTTTGCGATCGCCTCTTTGACTGTGGGAATGGGTTTGCGGAGCCATCAATTAGTTCACGCTTTGGTAGTGGCTGTTTTCTCTACGGGAATGTTTCTGTTGCTGAATGCTTGGAACATTTTTCCGGGGAGTTTCTTCGGGATTTTGTCACTGTCTAACGTTACCTTCGGCTGGCTGCAAGTTTGGGGATCAATTGTGTTTTTTGGTTTGTTGGGAAGTGCGATCGGGCTTTGTTTGGGAGTAAGTCATTATTTAGTTGTGCCTTTGTTGCGGTGGTTGGGCTGGAAGTAGGAATTAATTAAACATTAAACATTTCACCTCAGATTCATATTCCCCTAAATCTCCCTTACAAAGACCCACTTTAAGTAATCTTCCCCCTTGTGTTTTGGGGGGCTAGGGGGGATGTCCGGGGCAAGAAAACTATTGTGGCGCGGGCCGTCCTAGCCCGCCCAAAAATCTACAATTTAGATGCTAGACAGCTTATAATCCAATACGGTTCACTTAAGACAGATCCCCCCTAACCCCCCTTAAAAAGGGGGGGACAAGAATGCCCTCAAAGTCAACCCCTACTCCCCTTCTTAAGGGGGATTTAGGGGGATCTCCGGGGCATAAATATGTTAAGTGAACCGTATAGGCTTATAATCATGAAGAACATTAAATAATAACCTCAGAGTGCCATGTCCAAAATATTACTAGAATCCTTTCGGACAGCCTATGCAAATATGGAGTTATCGCCGCTGATAACTCCGAAAGAAGTCGAGAACTTCCGAGTAGAATACGGGACAGAAGTGCTTGAAGAATTAGAGCAATTAGTCGAAGATGACCCTTCCGGTAGCGGTAAAATTATTTTTACGGGGCATCGCGGTTGCGGTAAGTCTACACTGTTGGCTGAGTTTTGCCGCCAGATGGACGATCGCTATTTTACAGTCTTTTTCTCGATTTCCGACTTGATCGAAATGTCGGATGTCAATCATATCAATATCTTGTTTGCGATCGCAGTTCAGTTAATGGATGCAGCCGAAAAACAGGAAATTCCCATCAAACAATCAATTAAAGAATCATTTTATAACTGGTTTGCTACTAAAACAAAAACAAAAATTGACGAATTGGGCGCCAGCTGATCGGTGGGTTTTAACTTGTTTAAGATGATTCAAGGCAAGTTAAAAGCTGATGCGACGATTCGTGAAGAAATCAAACAAGAGTTTATTCGCAAAGTTTCTGATTTGGTGGCGACAATTAACGAGATTGCTGCCGTAGTTCGAGAAGGCGCAAAACAAGACATAATTGTAGTGATCGATGACCTGGATAAGTTGGATTTAGGTGTAGTTCGCCAAGTTTATCAAGAACATATTAAAGCGCTTTTTTTGCCAAATTTTAGAATAATTTTAACAACTCCTATTTCGGCGCTGCGAGATGTCTCTTTGGCCGCTACCGTGGAAACGGAAACTAACAATCAAGTCGTGTTTATGCCAGTAACTAAGCTGTTTAAACGCGGGGAAAGCCGGAATGCGGATGCTGTTGCAATGGCGGAACCGGCGGCGAGATTGAAAGAGATTTTAGCTAAACGCTTGGGAAGCGAATTGATCGAACCGGAAACACTCGATCGCCTTGTCGCATACAGCGGTGGAGTATTGCGAGAATTGATTAGAATTGCTAACGAATGCTGCCGCATTTGTTTGCGGTTGGTGCGACGGAATCCAGAAGCTGCGATTAAAATTAATGCTGAGGTATTTGAGGAAGCGATTAATAAATTGCGGATCGATTTCGATACCCGTTTAGGAACAACTGATTATGAGATGTTGATGGCAACTTACAGAGATTTTAAACCTGCCGACCCGAAAGCACAAGGGTTTTTGGACTTGCTGCATGGGTTATATGTTTTGGAATATCGCAATGCTGTTTTGTGGTACGACATTCACCCGATCGTGCTAGAATTGTTAAAGCAGCGAGATGATTTTCCGCGTGAATAATTTCTTTTATACTCAACAAATAAACTCGGCGTTAAAACGGCGGTTGAAACCGTTAGCAACGCGAGCACACAAACAAAGTTGGCCTACGCCGACTAAGGTAATGTCTGAGTCCAAAGTGGATCCCCCCTAACCCCCCTTAATAAGCTACCGTGTACACACAAGTTGATTCTGAGCTAGTTTCCATCCCAAAAAGATGGATTCAAACTGTCGGAGTCCATGA
>NZ_JAUBQW010000148.1:0-14633 GCF_036701485.1 Microcoleus sp. Pol11C3
AGTGGATAGGTTTTTATTTTTCACCCTCATTCTCTCCTTAACGGTGGCTCTAGTTCTTCTTTTGCCACCTTTCTCATTTTTAGTTAGTCTAAACTACAGTTAGCACGTAGGACATAGCATTGCCATGTCCTACCCGTAGCTAATGAGTTATGACTATCAATTTACTTTAACAGGCGAAACACTTACATTAGGATTTGTAACTCTTTTTAAGAGTTCTTGTCGGGCTTGTTCGGGATTTTGGCCTTTTGGTACTTGATATAATAATCTACAGGAACCGTCTTGAGGATTAGCTGCACAAATAATTAGTTGACCGGTGGGCGATGCACCTGCTGTGACAATATTCTCCCAGCTTCCTTGGGGTTGCGAGTTGTTGAGAATGCCTGAGACTCTGGTACACCGAGTAATCGCATCTTCTCCTGATTCATTGAAATAGTTATCAGCTAGCCACAAAATAACGGGAATATTTTTGCCTTGTTGGACAGCAATTGTAGCTGGGCGGCCGCCAGCAGCGCCGCAGAAGAATGAAGGCGTTTGGGCAAAGGCTGGACAGTTTGCTAAAATCGGAGCCGCAAGGGCAATAATTGACGCGCTAAAAGCAGACTTTAAGAGCCGAAATTTCATGAGCAGTAATAAGCTTGTTCATTTAAGGTTACTAATAGTCTAAAAAGTTAAAGTATTTGTTGCCGGGAAGATTAGGCATTTAGAGAAAAAAATAAAATTTATTCTGCAAATTTTTGCGATCGCACACACTGGCCTCATCTAAGCCAAAACTCAGGGAAAAATGCTAGCTGACAAACACCGACGGCAGAAAATAGGTGCCGCCAGAGGGGGCGCAGGCGCGACGGTATAGGGTAAAGGAGTGGTTTTTCAGCGTTTTTTGCTGAGCCTCGCTGTTCCTGATGCCGTCCCACCTAAACTGGAACCTGTGTTAACATCGAAAAAAATATTCTCTTTAATAATCAACAATGGGCAATGTTCTGGTGCTGAACGCCTCCTACGAACCCCTTAACATCACCAATTGGCGAAGGGCGGTAGTTTTGTTGCTGAAAGGAAAAGCAGAACAGGTAGAACACAACGGGAAATTTATTGCGCCAAACTTCCCGCTACCAACTGTGATCCGACTGCGGCATTATGTTCGAGTTCCCTATAAGGATATTCCGCTTACCCGCCGGAATATCTTGCACCGGGACGCACACTCTTGTCAATACTGTAGTTATACGGGGGACGATTTAACCCTAGATCATGTAATTCCCCGATCGCGCGGAGGTGGCGACAGTTGGGAAAACCTCGTCACCGCGTGCGTGCGCTGCAATGTCAATAAAGGCAGCCGCACGCCGAAAGAAGCGGGAATGTTGCTGCGCTATCCGCCTCGGAAACCTCACAGCGGTCTTTATTTTGAAGTGACTAAACACGTCAAGAGCGGTATGCACAAAGAATGGCAAAAATATGTAATAGGCCTTTAAAACCCCTGTCAGCGCAAGCGCGGGGGTTTTTTGCGGAAGTTCTGAGTCCTGAGATTGCTTCGTTCCTGGCAACGCACACTCTCTGCATGAGTTAAAAAGTTAAAGAGTTAAAGAGAGAATTTACGTTCTTAAATCCGGTTTCTCGTAAGAAGTATGGGCTTTGACAACAAGGCATCTACAAAGAAACCGGATTTAAGATAGAATGTCGCGCAAATCCTGAAATAGTTAAATTGTTAATTTTTCACGATGAAAGAGCATTCCCCTAACAATTCCGATGGAACATCTGGCAACCGCGAAGGCGAACTTGAGGCCAGCAGCGAGGTGGTAGCCGAAGTGAGTGCGCCGGCGAAACGGCGCAACAAAGCCGAAGTTGCTTCCGAAGAGAATCGCGGCCGTCTCCGCGAGGAATTGCACGATCGCAAAGTCGAGCAATTGCGCCAAATGTTTGATCGGCACAAAGGCACTCGCCAGTTAATATTACTGCAAGATTTTCCCGACCCCGACGCACTTTCAAGCGCTTGGACTTACAAATTAATTGCCGAACAGTACGATATCCAATGCGAGATTATCTACGCCGGTGCCCTCAGCCACCAAGAAAATATTGCCTTAGTTAAATTGACAGGGTTGCCGTTGCAGCGGTGGACGCTGGAAACATTAAAAACTAAGGATTTGTCGGTGTTTCAGGGCTGTGCTTTCATCGACAACCAAGGGACGACTTGTAACTTAACCGAGTTTGTTTTAGCGGCTGGAGTTCCGATCGCCTCCGTCATCGATCATCACAATTTGCAGGGGGAAATGAAGGCAGAATTTATCGATTTGCGCCCTCAAATCCGCGCTACAGCCACGATTTTTGCCGAGTATTTACAGGCTGGACTGCTAGCTCTCGACAGCAGCGTCAGCCTGCACGTCAAGTGCGCTACAGCTTTGATGCACGGTTTGCGATCGGATACGATCGCCCTCAGACAAGCTCAGGAGGAGGACTTTTTAGCTGCGGCTTATTTGAGCCGGTTTTACGACCCGCAGTTGCTGAATGCGGTGTTACAGTCGTCTCGTTCTAAGTGGGTGATGGACGCGATCGAGCGATCGCTCAAACACCGCACCGTCCAGAACAATTTTTCCATCGCCGGCATCGGCTACCTCCGCTATGACGATCGGGATTCTATTCCCCAAGCCGCCGACTTTTTAGTAACAGAAGAGAACGTGCACACAGCCGTTGTCTACGCAATTGTTCACGACAAAGACGAAGAAATTGAAGTAGTAATTGGCTCGCTGCGAACTAATAAACTTACTCTCGACCCCGACGAATTTATTAAAGAAGCCTTCGGTCAAGATGCTCAAGGACGCTTTTTTGGTGGTGGCAGAAGTCAAGCAGGAGGTTTTGAAATTCCGGTGGGATTTCTTTCCGGCGGGAATGAGAATAGCGATTACGCAAGGCTGAAATGGGAAGTATTCGATGCTCATATCAAGCAAAAGTTGCTGAAATTAATTAGTCCTAAAGACAATCCTGTTTACGATCATTAACTCTGGAATTTGTAGGTGCGGTCTGGATTCCAGCAACAGCCGGGGAATGCCGAACACTCGGCTCTACCTCCCCCCGCTGCGATGTTGGGCTGGGCTTTTCTAAATTTTAAGAAAAATTTAAACTTGACAATCACTTTTGGACGAACTCGAACTCTCATCAACCGAGTTTTTTAACTCTTATTGAGGGTTTGAACGAAGTAATACCCTTTTCCCAAAATCATGCGGCTTTAGGGAAGCTACAAACCCCAATCCAGTCAATCATCCCCAATCTAAAAGCTAAAATCTAAAATGGTATAAGCAGGTTAAAAAACGCCGTCGCTCCGTCCAAGACTAACAATAATCAATTTTATACTAACTTCCCACAATTACACACCAAAGAAACCGGGTTTTTTAACTATTGTCAAGGGCTGCAACGCGTTTTTTGGTAAAAAACAATCGGCTTCGGCTCAAGTTTAGTTTGATTTATTTTACTAAACTCCACAACACCGCTCTTACTTTTTCACAATTATACAGGGTGATTTTTGGGAAATTTTCCATAAAAAAGAAAAAAATACAAACACTTTTAGTTGTTTTTGAAAAATTCTTGCTAATAAAAATTAGCCAATAAAACCGCCGCTTAACAAGCCAAATAGATACCAAAAAGCATAATTTATTGGCTAAATCACATAAGAATAGGCAGGCTAGCATTGCAAAACTTTTTGGCAAAAACCTAAAATATTGGTTGGTGTGGCTAAACAAAACAACCCATTGCTACGAGTTAAAACAATTTTTTATATTTATTGGTTATCGGCTAGAATAATAAAAAAATAATTAATAAAAAAGGAATATGGATATATCTACAAAACAGGCTGTCTCTTGGTCGTTAGAGAAAATCCTAGAAAAAATTTCAGAAATTGCACTTCAAATCAACGAGTTGGCGGATCGGGAGAGAATTTTGCAATGTGCGGTAGAAGAAACCAGGGTGCTGCTGCAAAGCGATCGCGTGATTATTTATCGCTTCCTACCGCATAGAGATGGTGTAGTATTGGCTGAATCGGTTGATGCGCTGTGGCCACGAATCCTAGGAAAACAGATTTATGCTCCTTGCTTGGAAGCTACCTGGGTAGAGCGTTACAGCCAGGGACAAACGAGCAGCATTTCTGATATTCCCAGCGGTCATCTTCAAGCTTGTTATGTAGAATTGCTCGATCGCCTCCAGGTTCAGGCAAATTTAGTTGTGCCAATCTTGCTAGATGGCACACAGCAGCAATCTCCGAAGCTTTGGGGGCTGTTGATTGCTCATCACTGTCAAAGTCCGCGTCAGTGGGAACCTCTCGACGTTCAGATCCTGCAACAGGTTGCAATGCACATTGGGTTGAGGATGTGGCACTTGGAATCTCACCGCCCGGTGCTCGGACCAAATCAACCGCCGGAACTCGAAACAGAACCGAATCAAACTGATCCCAATACAGAAAGCGCGCCCAGAGTCAATCATCATGAAAATTGTCTACAACCAGAGTTTGCCTGTTCCCTGAGCGGCGATATTGTCCACCTCAAAGCCTTTGACTTGTTGCAAAACCCGATCTGGATATTTGATATTGAGCATTGGCAAATGCGGTGGGCAAACCAAGCATCCTTGTACCTGTGGGATGCTTCCACGCGGCAGCAACTCGCGAGCCACAACTTTAGGGATATGTTGTCAGAGTCTACTCGGATTCGCTTGCAGAGCTATCGGCAGCAGTTTGAGCAAGGCCAAACCTTGTGCGAGCAATGGACGTTTTACCGGGCCGGTGAGCCTGTTTCTGTCGGCTGTCGGTGCTCTGGCATCAGGATTGATAGTGGGCGTTTGGCAATCCTGGTCGAGGGTAAGGTCGAAACCGCTCATAGAATCGAACCAGAAACCCTGCGATCGATCGAGGCACTGCGACACACCACGCTGATGGTTTCGCTGTACACTCTCGAAGGTGTGCCGCTGCTGCAAAAGCCCGCGGCCTTGCGCTGTTATGGGGATGCGCTGCACCCAGGCTCTGCGACAGACCATACTTTTGTGAGCCACTTTGTTGACCCTCAGCTAGGAGAGCGAGCAATGGCAGTTCTTAAGTCCGGTCAGGTCTTTAGTGCTGAGGCTCAAGTTATTACTCTGGCGGGGATTCGCTGGCACTGGATGGACGTGCGCTGCATCAACGATCCGGTAACAGGCAACCGGATGTTGCTCGTGAATGAAAAGGACATTACCGACCGCAAGCAGACAGAAACAGCCCTGCAACAGAGTGAAACCCGGTTGTCAGAAGCCCAGCGGGTTGCCCACATCGGTAACTGGGAATGGGACGTAATTACGGGTAAAATTACCTGGTCTCCCGAACTTTTTGAGATTTTGGGACGCGACAGCGCCCTAGGCGAACCTACCTATGAAGAAAACCTGCGGCTTTACCATCCCGAAAGTGCCAAACACCTACACCTGGTAGTTCAACGAGCGCTCACTCATGGGGAGCCTTATCTATTGCGCCTCAGAATCCTGCGCCCGAATGGTTCTATCCGCCATACCGAAGCCAGAGGACAGGTCCAACTCAATGCAGAGGGAAAAGTCATTCGCTTGTTTGGTACATCCCAAGACATTACGGATCTTGTCCAGGCAGAAACAGAACTCAGAGAATTGAGTACAGCTCTTGCTAATGCCGTTGAGGGCATCTCGCGGCTAGATATGTTCGGACGGTACATCAACGTTAATCAAGCCTACGCGAATATAGCAGGTTATCAGCCTGAAGAAATGGTTGGTATGAATTGGCAGAAAACAGTTCATCCCGAAGACTGCGACAGGATGATGGCCGCTTATCAAAAAATGCTAGCCTGCGGCCGAGTGGAGGTTGAGGCCCGGGGTATCAGGAAAGATGGCTCGATCTTTTACAAGCAGGTGGTGCTGTTGGCAGCCTACGACTCGCAGGAGCGATTGATCGGGCATCACTGCTTTATGAAGGATATCACCGCTCGCAAGCAAGCAGAAGCATCATTAAAACAAGAGTTCGAGCGTCTGAGTAGAGTGATTGCTACCCAACAGGAAATCGCCATCCGCAATCCCTATCTCGATGCAGTCATGGCCGTGATTGCAGAGAGGACTCAAGATTTGACCCGCGCCGATGGAGCAGTGATTGAAATGGTTGAAGGGGATGAAATGGTGTATCGGGCAGCCAGCGGTATTGTCACCCCCTATGTTGGATTACGGCTCAAAGTAGGGACAAGTTTATCGGGAAAATGTATTGCGACCGGCCAAATCATGCTTTGCGAGGATTCAGAAACCGATGCACGGGTGGATCGGGCTGCCTGTGAGCGCATTGGTCTCCGGTCAATGGTGGTTGTTCCCTTGTTCTATCAGGACGATCGGGTTGGAGTCTTAAAAGTGCTTTCAGCTAAACCCTCTGCCTTTACAGAGCCAGATATCCAGACCTTACAACTGATGGTCGGGTTTCTGGCAAGCAGCCTGCATCTGGCTTCAGAGTTTGATGCTAAGAACATTCTCCTGAGTCAATTACAGGAAAGTGAGGAACGCTACCGTTCTGTGATTACCAGCATGACAGAAGGCGTCATACTTCAGCTAGCAAACGGACAAATTACTGCGTGTAATGCTAGTGCCGAAAGAATTCTCGGGCTGACCCCCGAGCAAATGATGGGGCGCACATCCGTAGATTTAGACTGGCGAATCGTTGGGGAGGATGGCCAACCGTTCCCGGGCCAACAGCATCAGGCAATCCTCACCCTGCGCACGGGACAAGGGCGATCGAATGTGGTGATGGGCATTCACAAATCTGATAAAACGCTGACTTGGATTTCGATTAATTCTCAACCGCTGTTCCATCTCAATCAGTCTCAACCCTATGCAGTAGTAACAACTTTTGCTGATATTACAGAACGGAAGCAGGCAGAGGAGATGCTCAGAAATCAGGCTCAGGGAGACAGATTAAGGGCCGCGACAGATGGGTTAACACAAGTAGCAAACCGTCGCTGCTTTGATGAGCGATTGCAGTCGGAATGGCACCGACTGATGCAGGCAAAACAACAGCTTTCGTTGATTATGTTGGATGTAGATTATTTCAAGCGATATAACGATTGCTACGGACATCAAGCTGGGGATACTTGTTTGGTGAAAGTCGCCAAAGCCGCAGCAGCCTCGGTTAAACGTTCTACCGATTTGTTTGTGCGCTATGGGGGCGAAGAATTCGCTGCTATCCTGCCGAATACGGATGCTGCAGGGGCGATCGCGGTTGCTGAGTCGATGCGTCAGGCAATCCGACATTTGGCAATTCCTCACGAGCAATCTGATGTGAGCCCGATCGTGACTGTGAGCATGGGAATTGCTAGCATGGTTCCCTGCTGTGAAAAGTCGCCGGAGGAACTCATAGCCGCATCTGATCGAGCATTGTATGATGCGAAACGACAAGGGCGCGATCGCTACACAAGCGCAAACCCGATAACAGCGCCAGACGTTAATCCAGTTGTAGAATAGGCAAAAGGTAGGTATATCCTAGATTGCTCCTAGAAAAACGGGATAAAATGCCTGGAATTATTAATATATGGTTATTTATCTGATCCGGCACGGTATCGCCGCCGCACCCGAAGAATATGATACAGACTCAGAACGCCCGCTGACTAAAGAGGGCGATCGTAAAACCAGGAAAATTGCTCAACGGCTGTACGAACTCGAAATTCAGTTTGACCTGATTCTCACCAGTCCCCTTCTGCGGGCGCAGCAAACCGCCCAAATCCTGCAAACAGTCGGTTTGAGTTCCCAAATAGAAGAATCCGCCACCCTTGCACCTTCAGGAGACATCGGGAACTGGCTGGAGTGGTACAAACAGTGGCAAGAAATAGGTAGCCGCAGCTTGGCCCTGGTGGGCCACCAACCCGACTTAGGCAACTGGGCAGAAACTTTGCTTTGGGCTCGATCGCAAGATGCCCTGATTCTCAAAAAAGCAGGTATCATCGGCTTAATCCTCCCGGAAACCGGCTCCCCAGTGGGTCGCAGCCAAATGTTTTGGCTAACTGCGCCCAAGTTTTTGCTGCACTAGAAACAGGGAACTGCTCCGACATTAACAGGACGCGCCAGCCCTATTAAAACCGCATTCTGGCACGGCGAAACCGGGTTTGAGGGGTGACAATACGCAGCGGTGCGATCGGGCTGTCTGTTGAAAAACTTGGTTTCTGAACCCGAATTAAATGATTATTTGTCAAGACTGCGACACTATCTTGGTTTCTGGTAATGTACTTTTATGTAGATTCAACTCACACAAAACGGTATCGCAATGGTCGTCGGCGAATTCAAACCAGGTTTAGAAGGTGTTCCCGCCACCTTGTCCAGCATTAGCTACGTCGATGGACAAAAAGGATTGCTGGAATATCGCGGGATTAGCATCGAGGAACTGGCACTGAAAAGTTCCTTTCTTGAAACTTCATATTTATTAATCTGGGGGGTACTTCCGACTAAGGAAGAACTAGAAGCTTTCGAGCATGAAATTCGCTATCACCGCCGGATCAAATATCGCATCCGCGACATGATGAAATGCTTTCCAGAAAGAGGACATCCAATGGACGCCCTGCAAGCTTCAGCGGCCGCCCTGGGCTTGTTCTACTCCCGCAGAGCTCTGGCTAACCCAGCATACATTCGAGAAGCTGTAGTGCGGCTGCTAGCTAAGATTCCCACAATGGTAGCAGCGTTCCAGCAAATGCGACGGGGAAATGACCCGGTGCGGCCGAGGGATGACTTGGACTACTCGGCTAACTTTCTTTATATGCTCAACGAGCAAGAACCCGATCCGCTGTTAGCTAGCATTTTTGACACTTGTCTGACTCTCCACGCTGAACATACAATTAATGCCTCTACATTTTCGGCAATGGTAACAGCTTCGACGCTGACCGACCCTTACGGAGTTATTGCTTCAGCAGTTGGCACTTTGGCGGGGCCTCTGCACGGGGGAGCTAATGAAGAAGTGATTGATATGTTGGAGCAAATTGGTTCGATAGAAAACGTGCGGGCTTTTGTCGAGAAGAGCGTTGCAAATAAGGACAAAATCATGGGTTTCGGTCACCGAGTTTACAAGGTGAAAGATCCCAGAGCAACTATTCTTCAGAGGTTAGCGGAACAGTTGTTTGAGAACTTCGGCCACGACGATTATTACGACATTGCTGTCAAGTTGGAAGAAGTGGTTGAAGAGAAATTGGGCCACAAAGGAATTTATGCAAATGTAGATTTCTATTCTGGTCTGGTTTACCGAAAAATGGGAATTCCGCTGGACTTGTTTACGCCGGTTTTTGCGATCGCCCGTGTTGCTGGCTGGTTGGCGCATTGGAAGGAACAGCTAGAGGCAAACCGCATTTACCGCCCGACTCAAATATATACGGGGACTCACGGTGCTCCTTATATTGCGATCGAGGACAGACTCCCATCCTAAAGCACAATTATCAACCCAGATATGTAGATGGCGAGAGGAATTGTTTTGCTTTCGTGAAGTGTTGAATAAAAAATTGCTTTGGTGTTGCGAGTCAGGAAGCAATCTCTGTCTGCCAAAAGCTGCCGTGCTGGGTTGCACCCCTCTTGTAGGTTGTGCTGTTTGTTAGCGACAATAGTAACAAGTGACGATTTTCAGGAACTCCGGTCCTCAGACTTGCAGGTCTGAGGCTTTTTATTGCAATATTACGAATAGCTTTCGGTAGGTTGCTGCGCGCGCACCCTACTTGTATTTACGCTTCGCTTGTATAGTATTAGGTACAAAGTTAAGATGCGCGATCGCATTTAAATTCCTCCCGCTTTTAGTCGTCAGAACATCTATGGCTTACAGCAACAGCGAAACTGAGGGCAAGTCTTTCTACCAATCCGAACCCTTGATCGCCCGCTTGAGAGGGATTATCCGAGATTATCCCGAAGGCGTTGGCATTATCAAAGAGTTGATTCAAAATGCTGATGACGCTAAAGCAACGCGGGTAGAAATTACTCTTGATTGGCGCAACCATCCGGTTAAACAATTGCCTGACGATCGCATGATACAGCTCATGGGGCCGGCGATGTTAGTCTACAACGATCGCGTATTTACAGATAAAGACTTTGACAGCATTCGCAGTCTGGGACAAAGCGAAAAAGCGCGAGATTTGCAGAAAACGGGTAGATTTGGCGTCGGGTTTAATGCAATATATCACGTTACAGATTATCCGAGTTTCGTATCGCGCGATCGCATCATCTTTTTTGATCCTCACGGTGCAGCTATTCCCGGCACTTCCCGACAAGAACCCGGACGCGAGTGGAATTTAGCAGACGCTAAATGGTACGAACAATATCCCGATTTTATGCAAGTCTACGCAGCGGGAGGATTGCCATTAGGAGATACAAATTTTCAAGGCACTTTGTTTCGCTTGCCCTTGAGAACAGCAGAACACGCTAAAAATAGCGAAATTCGCAAACAAGCTTTTACCGAATCCAACGTCAAGGAACTATTAGACGCACTGATTAATTCAGGTGAAGAACTGCTGTTATTCCTGAAATCTGTTCAGGAAATTAGAGTTTACGAAATCCCCGCCAACAGTCAAGAAACTCGGCAAGAAATTCTGGCGATTGTTACCCAGAACCAGGAAGAAGTACGAGAAGCCAGGCAACAACTCCTCGATGCAATTCCCAAGACAGCAGACAAATTGCTGGAATTGTGCCACAATAATCCAGTCGGTTTAATATCAGTTTCTTACCGCCACGAGATAGAAACGATTAGCGGGAATCGGAATACCCAATCAACTTGGAGAACAGTAAGTTTAATTCGCACAGATGAAGGCGGCGAGTTGGAAAAAGTCATACAAGCAATGTACGAAAGCCAAGAAAAAGTCTTGCCTTGGGCGGGCGCTGCTGCTAGGATTAATGCTGTTAGTACCGAGGAAAATCCTCAACCTGTGGGCGGGAAAGTTTACTGTTTTTTGCCACTTCCCCTCGAAACCGGCTTACCCGTTCACATTAACGGTTTTTTTAATTTAAATAGTTCGCGGGACAACCTCAGCAGCGACAGCGGACAAACTGGAAAAGACAGACCGAGATCTATTTGGAACCAACTACTCGCGCAGCACGTTTTGTCCCACGCTTATGCTAACTTAATTGTTGATTTAGTGCAAGATATTGGCAGGTATCAGGCAGAGGAATTTTATAAATTTTGGCCTGTTAGCAAAATTACTGTTAGCAAAGTTCTAGAAGAACTGCCCCGCTTTGTAATCGAGTTATTATATCATAAAAAAGTTGTGCGCTCCGCTGTAGAACACGCTGTAAATGAACGTCTATTGGGCGTGGTAGTGATGTCGCAAACAAGATGGGTGACGCCTCAGACAGTCAGAAATCTACCTTCTAAAAAGTTGTGGGACAAATTATTAGAGCCGCTGCGTGCCGACAATATAGACATTCCCGAACCGCCATTGCCTGAGTCAATTTTGGTAGTGTTCAAAGATTCAGGTTTGCCCTTGCAAACATTCACTCCGGCGAACTTGCGAAAGCACTTAACCGAAAATAAAGAGTTAGGTGTACCTGTGCAAAATGCACCGAAACCAAGCTTGCAAAATAGACATTGGGTTGCGAATATGCTGCGCTATTGCATCAGCGACAATCACCGAGATTTGCGCGGTTTGCCGTTAGCTATTCTCGCTAATAATACTTTACAAGTATTTGGTTACAACCCGATAGGAACTGTTTATATTTCAGAGTATACACCAAAGCAGATATTTGCCAATCATCAAGAATGGTTTTTGCACGGAGATTTAACCAATGTATTGCCTCCACATAACATGATTGGCGTGTCAGAGATGAATGCCGCAGAAGTAGCGAAAAAATTGGTTCACGTAATTGGTTCAACGCAGTCAGAATGTGATTGGCAAGCTGATGCACCACATCCCCCAAATGCAGAGTGGTTGACCCTGGTATACAATTATTTTTTCAGTATCTCGCCCCGATATCTGTCGCAAGAAACAGTCGATGAATTGAAGAAAGTTCCGCTGGTTCCGGGAAATGATGGGAAGCTTTACAAAGGAGGAAAACTTGACACTCCTTTGTTGGGCGGCGATAATATTGCAGGGGAAATGATGGAAGCTGTACAGTATTTTGGGGTGACGCTTGTCAAAGCACCGGTAAAACTTGAAAGTGCGATGGCCCAATTTGCTCAAAGACACAAAAATCTGTTAGTTTATTTTCTGACAGGCCCCGATGTCCTAGACACAGTATCTTCGCGGTGCGATCGAGGTTTGCCGCCCTACCACCAAAAGCATTATACATCTATCCTCAATTTCCTAGCAGATTCAGAACCAACAAATTACGACCAAGATAGCCTCAACAAGCTGCGTCAACTACCAATTTACCCCACAACTTCCCACGAAATAGTTTCCCTCAACGATGAAAATGTCTACCTTCCGGGCGGTGGATACGAACCGCCAGAAATTGCAGGTACGCTGAGGCTTTTACGCATAGAAAAAAATACACAATGGCTGCGGCTGTACCAACTTTTGCAAGTTCCGGTACTGAATCGTGCTAGACTAATTCGCGAGTGCTTGTTGCCTGAGTATGCGTCGTTTGCCCCTGAAGAACAATTAATCGCGCTGGCGTGGATTCGAGATCATCTGAGTGAAGCTTGCAAAGAACTAGAAAAGGCAGGAGAGGATGCTTCCTCATTCAAGGAAGAGCTTAAAAAGGCGCGTTTGGTACGCTGTAGCGATCGCAGATTACGATCAACCGAATTAATTTACACTCCTGAAAATCAAGTAATCCGCAACATTGTTGGAAATTTAGCAGCTATTCCAGACATGGAATTTTACTCGCAGGATGAGCTACTCTGGCTCGATTTTTTCGAGGGTTTGGGTATGCGAAGAACCTTGAGTGCAGATGACATTGTAGCTGCTGTTGACAATCTAATTCAAACCGCAAATCGTTCAGGTGCAGCGGCAGTAACTGATGCTTGCATTGCGGTTTTTAACTACATCGTTGATAATGATAATTGGGATGAACTAAAACATACGAAAATTGCCAATACCAACAAAACACTGGCTGAAACACTCGCAGATAAGCCTTGGGTTCCTGTCGAGCAAAATCCTCAAAAGTTAAGCCAATATCCCGGCGCGGCGATACCTGAACCGAGGCTGTATCGCGCTAAAGATGTCTGTTTCATTCAAGATGTTCGCTTAGTTGCTAGCCAAAAATTTTTATTTGCACGCCCTGAGTGCGACTTGCTGAAGCCCGAAATCAGAACTGCACTTGGTTTTGAGCCTGTAGATACCACTACAGTTATCGACCACTTTGATACACTAATCAAAACTTGGGAAAATGACAGTTGAAAGCACCACATCCGACGCTCTAAACGCACATTTACAATCAGTAAAGGCAATTTACAAGTATCTCGATGATACTTTCATCAAAGGCAGTATTTCCAGCGAACAACGCCAGCAAATTCAAAAGCGCTTTGCTCACCGTCAATGTCTGTGGGATGAGTCTAGGGCTAAGTTTTGGCGGCCAAAATACGCTTTTTTGGATGACGTGCCTTTTTTCGGCAACCGCCGCACAACTATAGCGGTTTCTCATCCATTTTCCGAAGTCTATCAGCTTTTAGGACAAGGGATATCGCCTGTTGTGCAAGATTACCTAGATTTTCTCGAAGAATTAGCAGCAGAGTACAGCAACACACCTTTAAACGCAGCAGATGAAAACTCTGCGATCGAGGTAATCGCCCGCCTAGAATCTCAACAGTCGTTAGAAGGCTGCACAGTTAAAAACCCACCGATACTTACTGCTAACATCACACTTGCTCCCGCCTGTCAAGTTCTCATATCCGACGCACCTTGGCGCAAAGATTACATTGATCCCAACCAGATACTGCACCAGCAAATCTCCCCAAACTTTGCCAAATCGGCGGGAAGTCTTTCTTTATTAAAAGATGTGATTGAACGTCCGACAACGGTCAAAACTGCCCTAACTACTAAAAGTAATGATTGGTGTCTAGAATGGCAAAATACGCTAAATTCCCCAGAATTTATATCGGGTTTAAAGCGGCTTATTTTCCACGAGCGCGACTCTGAACCAATCCTCGATATCATCTGGATTGCAAAGGCTAAAGTTTCGCCAGCTAGTCAAATTCATGTAGATTTATTTTGCAAGGGTGAAACCAAAATCGCGGCATCTATACCGGGAACTCAATACTTTGATGAGTTGAATAAAATATTTCATATTATCAGTAGCAGTAGCAGATACATTATGCTCTGCTATTTAGCAGAGAGTATTAATGCTCGACTCGGCGAATATGGAGTGCAAAATCTGCTGCCGCTGGCAAGCATTCTGGATGCTGAGCCGAACAATATTAATGCTTTGCTAAATGAGTTGCGAATTAGGTCTTTACCGAGTGATTTGTCTCCCGTCACCGCCCCTAATTTAGAAATTACATCCTCTGCAGGAGAAAACGGCGATCGAAAGGGAGATCGATCAATTTATTGGGGCGCATTTTGATAGAAAATAATCAGCATTATTATCGATCGTAGAAGGTGCGGCGCACCCTACGCGCGACATTACTGGCTCTCTAGTAATGTTTTTTAACTGTCTACATTCCCTTAGCGGGTGACAAGGCACCTCTAGTCTAAACAGGACAAAGGTTTGAGAGAATGGTAAGGTAAAAAAATAAGGAG